>CBDULE010000027.1:0-11948 GCA_965367995.1 uncultured archaeon
AATGATACGGCGACCACCGAGATCTACACCGTCTAATTCGTCGGCAGCGTCAGATGTGTATAAGAGACAGGGAGGGGCAAACATGGTTTTGAAAAATATGAAAATCTCAACAAAGGACATAGATGTAATTGTTGAAAAAAACTTGGTATACCTAAGCACGTGAGCTACGCCTAAAATTCTATTGGTTTCCTTAACGGTATTAGCTATTTTAATGCAACCTTGGATATCGTGAGCCATTGGTTTCTCTAACATTACATTGTGACCTGCTTCCTCAATCTTAAGGATTTTGCATATTTTTCTAAAAGATTCAATTTGAGCTTCTGGAGATATTAATTTATCTTGCATAGGAACAATAGCAATTTTCTCAGAATCGACTTCCTTTAGAATTTCTATGACATTAATTCCATTAAACTGCTTCATTATCTCGATATACGCGTCCGGATTTCCTTTTGCTGATTCCTTCCATATGAATTCTAAGAGTTCCTTTCTTGGCTTATAAAGAGTCTTAGGTGTGAAAGTTTTTCTCATTATTGAAACTGCTCTTTTCAGCATAAAACTGAGAAAAGCTATTTGAAACCTACTATACTTAATCAATGGTGGTGTTGCTATTAGTATTAATTTCTTAGGTCTCTTTTCTTTAGCAACTAAGGATGCAATCACTCCACCAAGGCTATGACCAACAAGATTATAATCTGAAATCCCAAGATGATTAAGCAACTCTAAAACATCTAAAACTATTCTCTTAGGACTATAATCCTTTCCAATTGATGATTCTCCGTGCCCTCTAATATCAAAAATTACTGCTTTAAAGTTATCTAAAGGCAATATAAATTTCCACCAATTCTTTGTTGCTGCCCATCCATGAATGAAAATAACAGGTTCTCCCTCGCCTATTATTTCATAGCTTATTTCAACACCATCTGTTGTCTTAAACCTCATAAATTTGCACCATTATGATTATAAGCCCTGCAAAATTTATTTGAAGAACATTTCATAAATTTAGAAATCTACTTATTGAGTTCTTTAAACTTTCTCCAGCATCAGAATATCTTTTTAACATGTCGAATAGATTGATTCCCATCATTTTTGTCTCGAATGCTAGAGCATACAAAAATCTCTTAGGATCGCTCATCTTTAAGAATTCGCTTAAGAAATTCACTCCAAAGGCATAGCTTGAAAATATTTTTCCAATTACTTCAAGAACACCATCTTTAACATGTGCAGGGGCTAAATAACCAGTTTCCATTATTATGCTAAAATCTGCCTCAATAAAGCCTTCAACATCCCCCTTCACCTTATGCTTTGAAATTTCTATTCCAAAGATATACTTCCTTCCATTTTTTTCGATGACTGCAGAAATGCCCTTTCTATTCAGAGCCTCTACGATATTTTTCTCTAAGACGTTCTTATTCTGAGTTAAAAGCTCAAATCTCTTCTCCAATATAAAGCTGACATCAAACAGATCCGTAGATGGATAAACAATTATCCAAGCTCTTATATTCCCAGAACTCAATAATACACTATCTCCAAAGGGTTCAGCCTCTTTCACATTCCAATTTTCTGGAACAGATAAATACCATTTATGCTTTGGAGATGAAATTCTCCTAAAGTTTGAGAGATATCCAATTGATGGCTCGAATAATGTTAGTTTTTCCAGAATTTTCTTATAGGAATTGTCCATACAGTGAGCAATTATAGCGTCTCTATTAAGCCTTTTGACATATGTTTTCTTATCATTACAGATTTGCAAACCCTCGAAAATTTTATCACAGCCAAGCTTTCTGATTACTTTTGATAAATATAGAGTCGAAGCTTTACCGCCTCTAAGAACTATAATTTTGCAATCGTCTCCCTTACTTATCTCTATTTCCATTCCATCCAAAGAATTATTTACGCTCCAACCGCTAGGCAAATCAACCTCTATTCCAAGCTCAGGATCCTTCAGAATCAAATCACATCACCAGATTTTATGCCTAAAGTAAAAGGAGAGTGTGAAGATGAATTAATTTTAAAAGTATATATAATAAGGAACTACCAGTCCCCAATCATATGCTCAGTAGGTGCATAAATCTTTCCAAATTTAATTCTTTCTATTATGCTTATGTCCTCAGTAATCGGCTTTATCATCCCAACACTTGTCACGAATCTACTTGGACCCTCAACTCTGCCATGCACATAATATCCTGCATCCTTGAACACGTGCTTTATACTATTTTCCATAGCAAAACTTATTATGAACACAACTCCGCTATCAGCAAGTTTCTTTGTTAGCGTTTTTATTACTTTTTCTGCGCATGACGAATTCTCATAAACAATGTTTGAGATTATACCAACTTTAAATCTATATCCATAAGCTGTTCCGAAATCTCTAATACTTGCACTCGCAAGGAAGCCATTGCAACCGAATATGAAACTTGTTCTCTCAAGTCTGTACTTAGTTATAGGAGTATATAGGTTCATCCCTCTACCAAATTCATTAAATCTTTCGTAATCCTCAAGGCTTAGAACTTCGACCTCTTCTTCCTCTGGAACCGCCTTCTTAGGAATGAAGTTTAAGATAAACTTAAACAATGAGGACTTTAAAGCTTTCTTAAATGCCCTCTTATTAAGTATTTTGAAAGCTACGGCATAGAAGAAACCATCAAAATAGCCATTCTTCCTATAAATATGCCAAGCTTTTCCCTTATATTCAGTATATAGCACTGATGCTGAAACATCGCTTTCATCCACATACTTCTGTGCTTTTAGAAAAACTCTTTTTCCAAATCCCTTACCTTGATGTTTAGGAAGAACCGCTACGTCATCTATAAACGCAAATTTCAACAACTCTCCTTGGACATAAGCTTTCTTAATCGTTACTATTGTTGTGGCTATTATTTCGCCAGATTCCTTTATGAATGAAACGAGAACATCATCAGCTTCTCCTTTCATCTTTATCTCAAGATATCTTTCCTTCCACTCCTTTATATCTCTATATAACGCGAAACCTAATCCAGCCTCTGAAAAAGTCACGTTGAAAACTTTACAAATTTGCGATATCTCTTCATCACTCAGCTCATCAACATTCTTAAGATGTTCAACCAAATTAGCAACACCTATAGGCATTAGTTTTTAGTTTTGATTAAGAAATTTCAAATTTTAGCTCTTCTCTCTATATTTGTTATAACTTCTAGCTAGAGATAAGCAATTAGACATGAATATGAAGCTCTAAAAATTTAATGGAAATAAAAATTTAGGAATAAATTAATTACTGCTTAATGATTTCAATTGTTGGCTCAGATACTTCCGCGGTTTCTGTATTAACATCTAGACTAACTCTTATGAGCAATTCTACAACATTAAGTCCAGTTGGCGTTTTTACTTTAAGATTGAATTCAAATACTAATTTTAGCAGTCCTTCCTCTAACCCTTCATTTGGTCCAATTACGGTGTTAAATGTGTGCTCTCCAGCCCCCTTTAACGATAATGGTTCAAATTCAATAGTTTTATTAGCAGGTGTTATTAATTTGAAGTAGATGTAAATCTCTACTACTTCTGGAGTAGATACTGTGCTCGAGCTGCTTTTCAGCTTTCCTCTATTTGATATATAATATTGTAACATCGGGATTTCTTTAACCTGCGCACTAACACTAGGTGTCATGCTCCATTGTATTCTCACTTCTGATGTTCCTAAGGATGAGACTTTAACACTCCCATCGATTTCTATAACTTTTGTCTTAACTACCATGAGATAAGTAAGCCCTGCAATAATCAAAATGAGGATTATAACTATGCCTTTTTTCATAATAGAAACCTAAACGATGAGTTTCAAACTCTAATAAATTAAGCCTAAATCGATATTTAAGATTCGCGAACAAATTGTCTATGATGATCTAAATTTCTATAATCAGACCAGAGCCTCTTTCTCCCAATTTTTCTGGGGCTTTTTTTCTTATATATTCAATCGCGAAACTTCCACTACAATGTAAGGGATATATCTTATGGGGATTATATTCAATTATTCTATCAAGTGTATAAGTGGAAGGATTATGCAGTCCTCCTATAACAATATATAATCTTTTATCAATTTTAAATAGAGCTTTTTCGATGAATTTTTCCGCTCCAGGATGACTGCATCCGAGAAATACAATAAGGCCCTTGCTCGATTTTATTGCCATTGATTGTTCCCATAAGAAGAGACTTCCGGGGAGTTCGCCTATAATGAAGATATTCTTAAATATCTCCGTTGTTTGTTTTACTGGTACTGGATTTAAACCGAGTCTCCTAATATATTTATCTAGTCTCCCCCCACTCGAATGATAAGGAATGTATACATCAACGTTTCTCTTAAATCTAGCTAAAGCAGGAAGACCACCAGCATGATCAAAATGTTCATGACTAATGACTATAGCATCGATTTCTGAAAGATCTATTTCCAATTTTTCAGAGTTTTTTATAAGAACTTCAGGATCAGCATTAGTATCCAAAAAGTAGCTTTTTACCGTAAGCTTCTACATAAATGCAAAGACCCCATTCGCTCCATAATCCCTTTCTATATGACGTATTATCTACAACAACTTTGATTATTGCCTCCAATAAAATCACCTTATAATGGCAAAATTTCATTTTTATTTAAATTTGAGCATTATCGGCATAATTCTAAACCGTTTAAGTCTCAGAAAATAGTTTGAGATTCATTATTTTAAGAGATAAAATTAAATTGATAATTTTGCATGAATGCATTAAATTCCTTCGTTTCCAATCCATAGTAAAAAATTTAAAGTATTTATTAGGGAGATTGAATTGCTGCACGCCTCTACTATCTGGAAATTAATTAAAGATAATAAGCTAATCATTAAACCGGAGGTTGAAGAAAAAGCCCTAAGAGGAAGTACTTTAGACCTAAGACTCACAAATAATCCAGAGGAAATTAGAATTCTTGAGGGTGAAGTGGAACTTAAAAGCTTAAAGAATATTAAATTTGAAAGCATCGGAAGGAAGGCTAATGTAGAGAATGGGTGGGTATCGATTCCTCCAAAAACTTCAGTTCTAGCCAGATCGCTTGAAGAGTTCTCATCAAAAGGAGAAAGGTTATTCTGTCTCGTGATTCCTCGATTTTATGCACTTAGAAATGGCATTATAGTTCAAGGATATCTAGAGATTGGTTCCGAACCATCAAAGGCTGAGTTTCTAATTTATAATTCAAAAGAGAGCGAATTCAGAATAAAACTTGGCGACTACTCGATAGCTCAGCTGGTTTTCTTTAAAGTAAAAGAGGAAGTCTAAGGTGATTCCTATGATCCTAGGAGAGGCCGCAATAAGGACTCTCCAAGGAAAAGGGATGCTGAAGATTCTTAATGCTGAGCCGAAAGGAATTCTCGTTCCAATTGTTATTTCTATGCTTACAGATGGGAAAAGACATTTTAGAGAATATGTTCTTAAACCTGGAGAATCGATTACAGCCATTCCTCTTGCAAAGATGTTCTTCACAGCTTCAAATTCATGTTTTATACTTCCTTCAAAAGAAGCATTAAGGGCCGGCCTTTTCATTCAGGATGTTCTTCAAGCAAATCATGCAGGAGATTTTGAGGTCCATATAAGAAACTTTGGAAATGCATTAGTTAGATTAAAGAAGGGTGATACAATAGGCTACGCTGTAATCTTTGATGTAGATTATGGCTATGGGGACTATAATTTCTACTTGTCAATATTCAAAGAAATTCTTGATGAGTTAATTGCTTCAAGGAGGTTACCTTTTGACTTTAAGGAGTACAAGTTTCCAAAGTTTATTGTTATAAGAGAATTAATCGATAAAGATAAAGTTCTAAACCGAGCTAAAGATATATTTGAAAAGCTTGAACTAGAGGAAGAGAATAAAGTAATGATTCTAGTTAGCCTTGTTTTGAAAAGAGTTCTTGAGAAGGAATTGGATGAAGATCTGCTAGATTATATCTCTCCACATGAGCTTAGAGAGCTAAGGAGAATAATGCTTGAGCTTTATAGCAATCTTCAAAACAAAATAAATTTGAGCGAAGAAGATTATGACAAATTGATAAGAGGTTTCCTCTTGCTATTCCTTTTACCTCAGATTCTTTATAGGGGATACCTAGCAGTTATTAAATACGAAGACTACTCCGATGAAATGCTTTACATCCTTAAGTTCTTTGATGATCTTTCAGCTGAGATGTATAACAGCGTCTCAAAGGCTTTAGAAAGCTTACCTGTATATGAGAGGGGTAAAGAATTCTACAGAGACGCAATGGATGTATTCAACTTTATAGTTAGAGCCTTTAGAATTCTAAGGGCTACAGATGGACTTTATAACGCTTCTTATGAGGATGCAATGATTCTCTATAGAGAAGGAAAAGCTTTTCTGAGGTGATTGAAGTGGATAAGGAGACTAAGTTTGAGATTAATCTTATACTATATCTAGCTAGCCTAATTTTTGGTGCTGGAATTTTAACATTACCTTATGCATCCGTATACGTTGGATTTCCGACATTCGTCATCGTTCTTATATTGATAACAGCAATGTATACAACTTTCTACAAATTTACAGTTAATGAGTTCTACAAGAACACAAGTAAGCTCGTAAAAAATACAGTAAATGAAATTGATCCAGCTCTTAGAAATGTGTTTAAAAAAGAGGACACTTATTTCCAGCTTCAATCTTTTATCATAAGAAGGAGGATTAAGAAGGCTAAAGGTGGGTTATTGTATCAACTATTAAAAGAGGCTGGACAAAGTAAAGTTTTGATGATTACAACTTTGTCAATGCTCTTCTTTAGTCTATCTCTAGCTCTTGCATATACTATTGTAGGAGGAATTTCTCTAATAATTTTAGCCCAATTTCTTAAGACATATCTCCAAAACATTCAGGCTCTAGTAGTATTATTAATAGCTGTAGGAATGCTCACCCTCATTTTCAATTCATTGCTAATTTTAATAGGAATAGGGAAATGGGGTGTCTTTGAGAGGGTGGCTGCAAAGCCTATATATACTGCCTTAGTCATGATTCTCTCAATGGTTGGTCTTTGGTTTATATTTATTGCAATACTCGTTTTCGTTCCACAACTTTCGTTCCTTGGATATATCTTTTTCGTATTCGCTGTTCTTGGTGCTAAGATTTCGGAAGCAGTGCTTACAAGCAAGACTGAAAGGGTTGGAAGAAAGGAGATGTTTTCACTCTATCCCTCTCACGATGCAAGTGCAAAATTAGCAATTTTTGAGGTCATAATCCTTTTAGCTGGCGTTTTTATAGCATTTCTCACACTGCTTGAGAACAATCAAGCTTTATTAGAAAACATTACATACATTCCAAAGCTAAGTCCAACTGAATTCATTTCTAAGATTGCTCTAACAATAACTATCATCTTCTTCGCTCTAAGCGGTGTTTTCTATGACGTTGTTTCTTATCCAGAAATCTATATCTCAGAGAGAAAGTTTAGACCGCATATGGTTACGATATTCGTGTCATTAGTCTATCTCATATTCACTTTCATGATAATATCAAGCATCCCAATAGATTTATTAATAGAAGCTGATAGGGCATCGCAACATGCGATTATACCCTTATCTCAAATGGTTTCAGGAAGCATTGCTTTGATTGTCATTATCCTTAGTTATGGTTATGCTCTAATAGCTGTTTCTAACGCTTATCGAGGATATATGGATAGCTTCATTGACAGTATATCACCAAGTTTGGGAATAAGAGGAGAATTAAAGAAATACGCCCTTTGGATAACAATTGCTTTAAGCATTGTGGCTTTCCTTCTCTTCTTAAATGCTTCTGGTATTAAAATAGCGCTATCGACATTAATTGGCGCTATTGGTGCTATATCTACTGGTTTGTATGTATTGGGACCTCCGCTTATGATTGGGGAGAGGAACAGAAAGAGAGTTGCTCTCTATATCTTCGTGGTCATCTGCTCAATACTCCTAGCAGTTTTAACTGTTGTTCCTCTTTAAAGATTAAAAATTAACCTTTAATTTCCTTTTTATCAATATTATAAACAGCATTGAAAATGCCGAGATTACCATAATAGCAGGAATCATCCCGTGAGTATATTCAATCTGAATGATTTCTACAGCCTTTTTTTCAATTTGAGGTATTATGAGGAAAAAGTGGCTTAGAAATTGCTCGAATCTTGGATAAACAACATAGATTTGATTTCCTAAAATGCTTACATTCGGAATAGCAGTGTTATTATCATAAACCGCAGTATAATTATAATCAAGCGTTATGTTGAGATCGACGCTTGATATCAGTATTTCGCCTTCTTTCTTC
Organism: uncultured archaeon; assembly: GCA_965367995.1. Classification (GTDB taxonomy): domain Archaea; phylum Asgardarchaeota; class Njordarchaeia; order Njordarchaeales; family Njordarchaeaceae; genus Njordarchaeum. The sequence continues at coordinate 8,267 of CBDULE010000027.1, forward strand.
AAGATTTTCGACTCAGAGCTTGACTCTGCTACATACATAACAAAAAGTTTTGAGTCTTTGGAGACCCAATTCCATGATGATACGTTTAGTTCGAATAATATTTCGTCCTTCTTGAGCGTTATTCCCCTCATACTTACATTCTCATCAGCTTGATAAATCGTTACAATAATTCTTGTTTCTTTCGATTCACTCCTCCCAGGAGGCCCAAATTTAGTATGCTTTATTTCTATACTATACTCCACATATCTAATGCCCTTTTCGTTTATCTTCTTGCTTCCTTCCCTGACATTCCAAGCCATTCCTTTAACTGTAAGCGTATTCATTCTCTCTATTTCCCACTGCTCTGGAAAACCATTATTATTGCTATCTACAAACTCTCCTATCATAATCATTGAGATATTGCAGTAACTCCTAGCTTTCTCATGTCCTAAAGTAATACCGGGTGTCTTATGATGTTTTACAATCGTTTCTGACCTACTTGCATTTAGTGGGACTGATAGTATCATGATCATGATGAGTATTATGACAACTCTTTTCACTATTAGCCCACCAAATTTAGTAAAACTAATAACTATTTCTATCAAAAGCATTATAAAAATGATTTATGGACAAATGGTTCTTAGAATAAGCATAAGCTAAATACAACAACTTTTTCATATAGAATTTAATTATTAGAGTATCTTAAGAAGCTTATTAGAGATAAGGCTTTTGGTGCCAGATTCATGTTGATTAATCTTGTAATTGTGGGTTTGATTGACGCTATAATAGCGTCAATACTAATATCGATATCATATTTAACATATAGAGCTTCGATGCTCGATAGAAGATTTTTAAGCGTATCTCTTGGTTTTCTATTCATTGCATCAGGAGTATCAATAGAGGCTCTAATAATTTCAATGGTGTTAGCTTATCAGTTTGCTGAAGGTGAAGAGATTGATCCATTTGTGTACAAATATGATCCATTCTGGCTTGTTTCCTCCATCCTAATTGCGATTGGTTTTCTTTTAATCTTAAGCTACTACTTGGGGAGGAAAGCATTATATTCGCTTACGCTTTTACCCATAAAGGCATTGGTTGATTTATTTTCTTGCATACAAGCCATGATTATCTCATCTCTTTCATTTAAGCAGAATAAGTATTCTGGCATTGCTTATTCTCTTCTAGGAATATCCCAGCTTCTTACATCATTAGCATACATATCTCTTAACATCAATCTCATGCTGTTTTCCGCGTTTTTAAAATTAATTTCTTTCGTCATAATATTAGTGATATTGTTAAGGGCTTAAATATGCGGAAGAAATATAGGTCTCATATAGGCGTTCTTTTGGACATTCTAAGAGCCATAGAGGATGATCCAGAAGCTACAATAACTAGGATTATTATGATCGCAAATATTCCATATACAAGATTAAAGGGATATCTAGAGAAGCTTGAAGAGAGGGGTTTTATTAGGAAAGTTAAAACCGGGAATAAAGTAATACTTGAGCTTACAGATGAAGGAAGAAAATTTTTAATGTATCTAGAAAGGCTTGGTAAGATGCTCAAAGACTTAGGATTTCCTCTTTAGGGAATCACAAAATCCTTATTCTGATAAAGTATTCCTTTCATAACGATTCTGCATGGTATTTTAAGAACAAATGTCCAGATTATTTTATGCATTAAAGGTAATGCCTTGTCAAGCATGATATAAGCATTATTCTCCTTCTTTATATATCCTCTCGCTCTCAGGAATAAAAGCATCATTTTCAGCCACATTGGGAAGTCCTTAAAACTCTTACCAAGCTTTTGTTTAATATGTGCTTCGTCGAGTCTTCCAAAGTAAAGCTTATCCATAGCAACTCTAATTAGCCTTTCTTCCTCACTTACAATTTTTCCGTGAGAAGCTCCAAAGCCGCTTTCTTTAACCTTTCTTATGTATTTATGAACGTTCATTATATTAACGTATTCATAACCTCCAGTAAATCCTATAGCTCCCGAACCAAAAGCTATAAGAGGACCTTCCATTTCTAGATTTACCGTTGCATAATTCCCCTTCTTAGACCAAGATTCTATTCTGACCCTCTTATATCCATGCTCTCTGAGAAATTCATCAGTAAATAAAACATACTCATCGAACAAATTAACCTTCTGTTCTATATTTTTCGCTCTAGGTTTTACATGTTCCGCTATTAGAGTTGGATATGCTGTTATTTGGTCTACATCAAGTTCTACAGCTTTTTCAAGCGTCATTTTCCACTCATCAAATTTCTCCCCTGGTGTTAAGAACATTAAATCTATGTTTATATTATCAAAGCCCACTTTCTTAGCATTTAATATAGCTCTCTCTGCATCCTCACTGCTATGAATTCTGCCAAGAGCTTTAAGGGCTCTGTCTGAAAAAGATTGAACTCCTATAGATATCTCAGTTATTCCAACAGATCTTATCGCTGATACATAATTAAAATCGGTTAAATCGTTAGGATTCGCTTCAATACCAGCATCTTTAGGATTATCTAATAGATTCATAAGAACCTTGAAATCTTCTGGCCTCATTAAGCTAGGCGTTCCCCCTCCTATATGCACTCCTAAGATGTTAAAATCAATCAGCTTTCTGTATTCTTCCACCTCTCTAATTAGAGCTTTCATGTATTTCTCATGAAAATCTTCCCTATAGATGGATCTAAAATATGGGCATAACTGACAAATCGATCTACAGAATGGATAATGCACATATATTTCAACATCTTTTTCCCTAATAGTTTCCTTAACAAGCTCCTTATGTTTTTCCACTTCAATTAGCTTAAACTCAGCTTTAAGTCCTCTACTCACGAATTTGGCAATCATTCCCATTGAATTTTCATCTAGAATTGGCATTTCGGATCACTTAAACAGAGATTATTAGTTTTGTAACACCATTTCATAAAAAAGTATTATATATTTACAGCGATCCTTAAGCATGTGATAACGTAGAAAGTCTAGACAGGATTAATTATCTATCATCTTGAATATTCTGGAATGGTCTGCAAGATAGCCTAATGCGTTAAATACGTTCAATCTTCTGGAACAACCAGCTATAAAATCAGCAACTTGAAGACCTCTAATTTTTATAGAATCTCCCTCTTTTAATTCCACGTTCCATCTAATAATTTTAATGGCTCTTTTAATTCCTCTAAGAGTATAAATAAGTCCCTTATCAAGAACTATTTCATCAATATTAGCATCACTTATAAGATAATAAATAGAGACAAAATAAGCAACGTCTCTCTTCGAAATTTTAGCTTTTATAAGCTTGTTACATAATTTTGGAGCCAGAAGAAATATTTTCTTAAAATCCTTAACAACTAAGCCTCTATAAAAACCATAATTTGATAGTCCATTTAATCCTTTAATTAAAAGATTTTCTTGCAGAAGTTTATCCGAAATGATATAACCAAGCTTTCTTATAGAGTTTAGCACATTAGATAATTTTAGTTCAGGGTACGTATATCTAATCCCAAACATTTTAAGGAATTGAATATAAACAGAACGGAGTGCGTTCCAAGCACCCATCTCATCTCCAATAAAGATGCCAATTGCTATTCTATTCCCATCACGTGATTCATCAACATAAGCGATTTTATGCTTAACAAGCCAGAACAATTGTTTATACCCTCCCCTTAACCATAAAAACTAAGAGAACTTTAAATATATTAAAGAGCCATAT
>CBDULE010000028.1:0-11903 GCA_965367995.1 uncultured archaeon
CTTGGCGATATGGGAAAAATGATCTCAATTAAGCTTGGATTTCCAGAAGAATTTGTCATATTACAATATGCTAAGAGAGTATGGAAAAATCCAAAAGATCCAAAAGAAATTTATGTTTCATACGAAGTAAATATCTACTTAAACAGCGGATTATTCGATAATTTTCAGAGGGTAATAGTTAGAAAAGGAGATATCCTTTATAATGTTTCACTCAAAGTATAGCTCTGATGGTTTGAATTCTTCCTCCTCTATTTTTATACCTAATGTCTCGCTGATAAATTCTTTAGCTTTGTTCCAAATCTCCTCAAGGCTTTTTCCAACGATTATCTCATCTAGATTTTTATATCGTCCTTTAGGCAACTTTTCTGGCTCTGGATCTAAAGCCACGAAAGCTGTCGTGAGTCCAGGAAACAATTTCTTAAATATTCCTGCATACTCATTTGCGTCATCTGCGACAGAGCGTTTTGCTAATAATCCAACGAAGAAAATAATCAAGGGTTTCTCATGAGGATAAGCACGTCGGTATATCACTACCCCTATGGCATCAACCGCTTTCTTTAAATCTCTCTTTTTGAAACCCGAGATATCCAGCAAACCTCCTTCAATCCATGATCTAATCAACTTACCTCTATCAACCTTATACGTTGTTTCAAGCTTAACATCACGCTTCAAGAACTCCTCTTTAAATCCATACATTATTTCCTTCTCTACATCATTCCTAATCGATTCTTTTTTAGGCTTCTTTTTAGCTGGCAAGAAATCACCAATCATCTAATCTCTTGAAGTGTAATAACTTCTGCCCCTTATAAAAAATTTCCACATTCTCTATATCAGAAGGCAGATTATTTATTGTTAGTTCAAATTCGATTAAAGAGATGCATTGTAAGCAAATAATCTTAGGCTTAAAGGTTTTAATAAGATGAATCCTCAAGCTTTTATTCAAAAATGAAGAAGTTGCTCTTAACCAACAGCAGCTGGTAGGACAAACTATGATCAGCTTAATTTTAATATTTTTTCGATCTTGGCTTATCAAAAAAGCTTTATCCTCTCCTAAGCCACATTTACTTTTAATTTTGCGAATGGAAATTTGCAAAATCTAAGCACCTTTGAAGCCTTAAAATTTATTACAACATTGGTACTTTAAGGTAATTTTCTATTTTAGAAGATGATGACGCGAACAGCCTGTGAGAAGATCGATGATCGCAAACGGGGTTCTGATTCTTCTCCTTCTAATTAATGTTCAACCTTTATAACTTCTTTATATGCTGGTATAAATTAGTCTTTTAGCTAGGTGAGAAAACATGAGAAAGAGGGTTGTAATTCTTGGAGCTGGTGGTAGAGACTTCCATAACTTTAACGTGTACTTTAGAGATAATCCAGAATATGAGGTAGTAGCTTTTACTGCCACACAAATTCCTGGAATAGAAGGGAGAGTTTATCCACCAAAATTAGCTGGGAAGTTATATCCTAATGGAATTCCCATTTTACCAGAATCAGATTTACCAAAAATCATAAGAGAATACGATGTTGACTTCGTAGTTTTCTCGTATAGTGATGTTTCGCATCAACATGTAATGAATCTAGCTGCAATTTCATTAGCAAATGGAGCTAGTTTTCTATTATTAGGCCCTAAAGATACGATGCTGGAGTCGGAGAAGCCTGTCATTGCTGTTGGTGCTGTTAGAACGGGATGTGGTAAGAGTACTCTGAGTAGAAAGATTGTGAGGATTCTCCTAAAATATAGAATTAAGGTCGCTGTAATAAGACATCCAATGGCATATGGAGATCTTGAGAGGCAGGCTGTACAAAAATTTGAAACATTTGAAGATCTTGATAGATATGAGGCTACAATAGAAGAAAGAGAGGAATATGAGCACTATTTAGAGATGGGACTTCCAGTATATGCTGGAGTTGATTATGAGAAGATACTCAAAGAAGCTGAAAAGGATGCAGATTTAATATTGTGGGACGGTGGAAATAATGATTATCCTTTCATAAAACCAGATATCTTCTTTGTTGTAGCAGATGCTTTAAGACCTGGTCATGAATTGACATACTGGCCAGGTTCAGTAAATGTTAGGATGGCTGATGTTATAATTATAAACAAGGTGGTTGAAGCAAGCATGGAACAAATAAAAAGGATAGAAGAAAACATTAGAATGGTCAATCCAAAAGCAAAAGTTCTTCTAGCCGCTTCAATTCTAATAGTTGACAAACCAGAATTGATAAAAGAAAAAAGAGTTTTGGTTATAGAAGACGGTCCAACCGTTCTTCATGGAGAGATGCCTTGGGCTGCTGGATATATTGCAGCAATTAGATATGGTGCTAAGGAAATTGTAGATCCGCGTAAATATGTTGAAGAAGAGCCAGATACTGATCTCTATAAAGCATATAAGGAGTATAAGCATCTTGGTCCCGTTTTACCAACGCTTGGATATTCGAGAAAAGAAATAGCAGAATTAGAAAGAATAATTAATAGGATAGAAGCTGATTCTATTGTGCTTGGTACGCCATCAGATATAACAAAGTACATGAAAATAAATAAGCCAGTTGTTCGAGTAAAGTATGAATTAGAGGAATTAGGACGACCTAAAATTGAAGATATAATCACTGATTTTCTTAAAAAGAAGGGATTGATCTAGTAACTTTTAAATTCTTTATTAGTCTACCCCTTAAAACTGGATGATGAAGAGGTGATCCTCGGAGTAAAAATGAAGAGAAAAATTTATCTGACATACATATTAACTACTGCATTTATGAATCCTCCAATCAGTAGCATTACTGCTTTCTTACCGTAAAAACAGGGATTAAAATAATTCTTCCTGAACTCAATGATGCATAAAAATGCACAATAAAAATTCAGAACGCTGAATAAAATAAATAAAAAGCATTTTTTAGATGATATTCTTGTTAAAAAAATGGGGTGTATTAAAAATGGCTAAAAAAGTAAAGAAGGTAAAGAAAGGAATTTTAGGAATCAGATATTCAAGCGGTCTTGCTCTTTGGACAGCGATATTTGCTATATTTTTTGAAGCTATATCTGGAGTCCTCCTTGTCTTTTCATTATGGGCGCGAGAAGGAGGAGTGATAAGCCCAGAAGCACGGGGTATATTTTTAACTATAGCCACAGCATTTCTTATAATTGTAGCACTTCTTATAGCTTTGGATCTTTTTACACCACTATACGAGTTTCTACCATTTGCTTTGAAAATTTTTGAGTCATTTATGCTTGTCCTTCTAATGTTTGGAGCTATATTCCTTCAAGCGTATTATGAGACTACAGAATCATTTTATTATCAAAATGCTTTCGCTGCTACTATTATATTCTTCGTCGCTTTTGTAATCTTTTACCTCAATTACGTCATGAGGTTTGGAAAAATTAGTGTCATTGAAGCTCATAAAAATGCAATTAATAAACTTAATGCTGTTATGGTCAGAGCTACAGATTCTATTAAGGACAAGAGGCTTCTTGAGAGCTTATTAGAAGTTAATAACCTTGTCAATTTAACTCTTAATGATATAGTTAGTAAAGAAATTTCAGAAAGGGGTGATGTTAGTAGGATTCTTTATATAGCAACCATTTTCGCAGGAGCATTTTACCTTGGAAGTTTTCTGCTTATAGAATATGGGGCTTTAATATCTCCTACAGTTATAGTTTTCATGTACGTAACTATTGTTTTAGTATCATTGTTTGCATTAGCCGTCGATGCATTTGTATTGAGGACAAAGCTAATAGCTTCAACCTAAACATGATTTAATAAGATTTCGTAATTCTTCTTCTTTTTTACTATCAATCGTCATTAAATTGAGTCTCTCTATAAGTGAACCTTTCTCATCATACACTAAAAACAGTTTCCCATCAGTCAGAAAAATTCTTTTTGGTTTTAATAAATAAGCAAACACTTTAATCAACATTAATTCTACTCTCTTTAGGATGTCTGGATTTTCTAGGCTCCAATTAGGGTCCGGCTCTATTATTTCAAATAAAATTGGCAATTCATTGTTTTTCTTTATTGCTAGATCTACTTCAAGTGTCTCTTCTTCATCCCTAAACTTTATGTTTATGTTATCCCTAATAATCATTTTTTCCCTAGGAATTCCCATTTTTTCTAACCAAATTTGAAAGAGATAAACAATCATATCATGTGTTTTTTTATATTTCCCGCTCTCTAGAAGCTCAGCTATCCTTTTTAGAGTATACTCTTCATTAGACATTATAAACACCAAATTTTTGAAACTTTAAGCATAGTGAATGCTATCTTATTAGGCTTTTTATTAATTTTTTGTTAAAGTAGAGATTGCTGACAGAACAATGATAATGAATACATATTACCTTAATATCTCGCAAATTAATAAGAGGAGGATATTCGCTAACTTGCTTTATTTTAAGAAAATTTTGAGCTAAAGAATGGCTTCCCTATGATAGAGAAATTTTTAAATAAGTTGGTTGTCTTGAATCCAATACGGGGAGATTAAGGATGATATATTGACGCCTTCTTTATTGGGTTGAGGTATTATGAAATATAAGATACCTAAGCGTCTTGTAGGGATAACCTTTGGGATACTTTCACCTGATGAGATTAAGAAAATCGGGGATGTCAAAATTAGCCAACCAGAATTATATAGTGAGAGGGGAGAAGGGTTCCCTGGTGGTCCATTAGATCCTCGCTTAGGGGCTCCTGATAACGTGAATAGATGTAAAAAATGTGGTTTGAGAAGAATTGAGGGAACAACTGGTTGTCTAGGACATTTTGGACATATAGAATTAGCTAAACCAATATACCATCTTGGATTCGTTAAACATATTGAAAAGGTGTTAAATGCTGTCTGTGAAAGGTGCGGAAGATTAACACTCCCTCCTGAGAAAAGAGATGCTTATTGGAAGAAGATGGAAGTATTTATAAAGAGATATGGGTATCCAAGCTTTGATATTGCGAAGGAGATATTAGCTGAGGCTGCTAAAGTTAAAAAATGTCCTTATTGTGGACATGAAAAATTAGGAAAATTTGTTTTTGATAAAGATAATCTCACATTCATTAAGAGGATAGAAATTAGTGAAGAAGAGCTTAAAAAACGTGAATGGATGGAATTTATAAGAAATCTTGGAATACCAGCTCATATAAGAAAGCTTAGTGTAAGCAAGGGTAAGAAAAAAGGGAAAAGATACATCAACATTTACTACAATCCTGAAAGCATAAGACAAATTCTATCGCAAATATACCCAGCAGAAGTTCTTCCTGAAGATGAACTGAAAGAAAGAAGAAAAGATGTTTTCTTAATAGGATTTCACCCAGATCATGCTAGACCAGAATGGACTATTCTGCAGGTACTTCCTGTACCTCCTATAACTGTCAGACCTCCTGTTATCACTGCGGAAGGGAAGAGAACGGAAGATCAGCTAACACTAATTTTGAGGGATATAATTAGGATTAACGAACAATTAATGAGCAAATCTAAAGGAGGCCCACCACAAGTTATAGAGAATTTGTGGAATCAACTGCAAAAAAGAGTTAAGGCATTATTCGGGCTTCATAAGTTAGGAGAACTTAAGATGGAGAGAACTTATGTTAAAGGAATAATTCATAGACTGTCAGGAAAAGAAGGAAGGTTTAGACATAATTTAAGCGGAAAGAGAGTGAACTACTCTGGAAGGGCTGTTATATCACCCGATCCTTATCTTAGTATTGATGAAATAGGCGTTCCTGAAAAAATGGCTAGAAAACTTCTGTTCCCAGAAGTGGTAAATGAGCTTAATAGTGAAAAGCTCAAACAGCTTGTCATAAATGGCGCAGCCATCTATCCTGGCGCAGAATTCGTATATAAAAAGCAAGCTCCTGGAGTTTATAGGAAGATAATGGTTGGTATATTTAAGGATAGGAAGAAGAGGGAAGAAATAGCGCGTGATCTCAAACCAGGAGACATTGTTGAGAGGCATTTAATGGATGGAGACATTTTAGTTTTTAATAGACAACCAACACTTCACAGAATATCAATGATGGGGCATTATGTAAGAGTTCTACCTTATAATACCTTAAGGCTTCATCTGATGACCTGTCCACCATATAACGCAGACTTTGATGGCGATGAGATGAACGTACATTTGCCTCGCTCATATGAAACAAAAGCGGAGATTATGACTTTAATGGAAGTTAAACGTCATATAATAACAGCAAGATATGGAGGTCCCATAATAGGGCCTAAACAAGATTTTATAACTGGAGCTTACCTTCTAACAAAACCTGGTTCTATCCTAACTAAAGAAGAATCACAACAAGTTCTCTTCTATGCTGGAATTGAAGAATTGCCTAAAGAATCAATTAATTATGATGGTATAGAAGCTTATGATGGTAAAAAGATTTTCTCAATGATTATACCTAAGTATATCTTTTACCAGAAAGACATAAAGGGAATACTTGTCGGAAAATCTGCAAAAGAGAAAGTTAAAACCGTGATTTGGAACGGAGAATTAATTGAAGGAGTTATAGAGAAGGGAGCGATAGGAGCTGAAAAGCCAGAGAATATAGTTCATAAAATTGTAGAAAGATGGGGAAACGATGCTGGAAAGAGATTCCTTAATAGTTTATCATCAATGATTATAAGATTTCTCACAGATAGAGGATTCAGCTTAACCTTATGGGACATTATTGTAGCTTTAGAGGCTAGGAAAGAGGTACTTGAGAAAATCAATGAAAAACTTAAGGAGGCAGAAAAGGTTGTTGAGTTATATCTTAAAGGAGAGTTGGAACCAGAACCTGGAAAGAGCCTTGAAGATACATTTGAGGATAAATTAATTGAAATCTTAGATCAAGCAAGAAATGAAGCCGGAGAAATAGTAATATCGCGTATGAATCCAGAGAGTCAATTTGGGATAATGACGCTAACGGGAGCTAGAGGAGATGAAACAAACATTGCTCAGGTTCTTGCATGTATAGGACAACCAGTGGTTAGAGGAAAAAGATTGAAGAGAGGTTATAGCAATAGAACATTACCGCATTTCAAAGAGAAAATAGGTATATTTGCTGGAGGATTCGCAAAAGGAAACTTTGCAATAGGTATGAGCCCACTTGAATATTTCTTCCACAATGCAGCTGGGAGAGATAGTCTAGTGGATACAGCGGTCAGAACAGCTGACAGCGGTTATTTCTATAGAAGATTGGTTAACGCACTTCAAGATAGTAGAATAGAGTATGATGGTACCGCTAGAATGATGAGTGGGCAAATACTTCAGTTTAAGTATGGAGGGGATGGTGTTCATCCGGGAAAGAGTTATCATGGGAAGATTGCTGATTACGAATCAATATTTTATGAACTATTAGTACGTGAAGAAGAGAATGGTAAAAGAATTAAGGAAGTATCAGAGTGGCCTAAATACTATGATGAATTTATTCAGAGATTACGCAATGAGATTTCATATGCTGTTGCTTTAGATGTAAAAGAACTCCTCAAAAGAGAATTTGAAAATGGTAATATACTAACAGAAGGATCGATACAAGAATTCTATAAGAGGTTAAAAGAAAAATATGAGAGAGCTCAGATAGATCCAGGAGAAGCAGCAGGAACTGTTGCTGCGCAATCAATTTGCGAACCTGCAACACAGCTCACTCTGAGAACATTTCACTGGGCTGGTGTTGCTGCATTTAGCATTACCACAGGATTGCCGAGACTTAAAGAGATCTTCGATGCCGTAGAAAAACCGAGTACACCAATGATTACAGTATACCTAAAAAAGGATTATGCGTATGATGAGAAGAAGGCATGGAAAATATTTGATCAAATTAAAGGAATCAAACTCGAGGACATTATAGTACAGGGGGGAATGATCATTAACCCAGTCGAAGATTATGTCGAAATAAGAATTGATAGAACGGCCATAATATCGAAGGAGAGCAGTGCTGAAGACAAAATGAAAACAAGTAAACATAATGTTTCGCTTGAGGAGATAATTAATGCGATAAATAGAATTGGGAAAAATGTTAGGGTTGAGCAAGACCCTCAGGATCCATATGTTCTTTACGTCTATCCTGGAGAGAACATGAATGTAATAGAACTCTATAAGAAGCTCAGAAATCTTGTTATAAAAGGACAAAAAGAGTATACTAGAGCGCAGATAAGAAAGCAAGAAGGCGGAGAATATTATATATTGATCTCCAGCACAGAACTAACACCACTGCTATACATGGAAGGAGTTGACATAAGCAGATTAGAAACAAACAATATACACCAATTTGCAAAAATATTTGGAATTGAAGCCGCTAGAAGGCTAATAGTCAAAGAAGCAAGGGATGTCCTTGAAGGATACGGTCTAGAGGTCGATGTGAGACACATTCTTTATGCAGCTGATGCTATGACATTACAGGGTAAAGTAGAGGCGATAGGTAGGTACGGTATTGCTGGAAAGAAGATGAGTTTACTTGCAAGAGCTTCGTTTGAAGAAACTGGAAAGCACTTATTCAGAGCGGCTGCGGTCGGAATGTTTGATCCGCTTCAAGGCGCAACTGAAAATGTTATTGTTGGAGGCGTACCTCCTGTAGGAACTGGAGTGGTAAGACTTGGTTTCATGAAGAGGTTTAAGGTTGAAGAGGGCGAATGAAGAGTTACAAAAGAAAGCGTACTTTTTCTAAAATTTTTTCTATTTCCATTTTCCATAAGTTGAATTCTGTTGGATCTTTTGGATATTCTTCAGTTTTTCTAATAATTTGTCGAATTAGATTTCCTAAGTCATATAATCTCCAAAATATCCGAGATTTTGTAAGTCTAAGAAGCGAAAAAATCGCATCAGTTTTAAGTGAGTTGACATCTTTAGATACTTTAGTGGGCAAAATGCTCAGGAAATCATATTTATCAGAATCCTTCATCTGCTCTAAAAGTGTTTTTAAAACATAAAAACTCAAGAGATATTTGCCAGCTGTACGAAAGTATTTAACATTGTACTCCCATAAATCGTTTATAGAGGGCGGATATATCAAATCGAGTTTTCTAATTGCTAAATATGCTAAATTAGCACCAAGCAAACTTTCATATATCCCAGATGATATAATAGGATTAGCTTGAAAAGCTGATTCTCCTATCAGTATCATACCTTCATACGTTAGATTTAGAAATGGATAATACGAAGGATGGACTATGATTCCTTGAAAATGAAGATTTCCTCTTATCGAAAAAATTTTCTTGAAAAATAATACTCGATTAATAGGTTTTGGTCTTGCAACTTTTACTAAAGAGTCTCTAATAGAAAGACTAATTGAGGAGTTATGAGAATATCCTAAGATGAGTTCAGATGCTATCCTATTATCGAATATTAATGCCAGACGGTTTTCGTTTTTAAAAAATTCATGTGAGCTATCAATCTCAAAGACGGTTTCTACACTAAACATCTTACTAGTTGTTTTCCAATGATCAGCTCCAATTCTATTCATCTTATATCTTATACTGCTTAATGTACCAGCAGCGTCTATAAGCAATGAACATTCATAAACATTTCCTGTGTTTGTTTGTACTCTTATTAAGTCAGTTTTTTTCTTAGGAAGATCAATGTTAATTACCCTACAATTGTCAATTACGGTAGTATATTCCTTAAGATGAGTACCTATTTGCTTAGATATCTTCTCACGGTTTATCTTGATGAGTCTAATGCTGATATCGGAGATAACATCTCCAGAGCGATCAAGTAAAGAAATTCCCTCAATATAATCAAAAAAATCTTCATCGGTTTCATCAATATCTAGTTTTTTAATGAAATCCAGAGAGTCTTGAAAAGTAATATTTTTACTTAGCGATTTCCAACAACTATCTATAGCTTTCTGTTCGAAAATTGCTACTTTAAAACCCTCCTTACCGAGCAATGTCCCTATTAGAGAACCCGCAGGTCCCGCGCCTACTATACAAATATCAAACGACATTTTCTCACACGCATGGTGATTTATTAAATATTTTGGAAGAACGTTTGAAAACTTGAGAATTAACGAGCTTTAGGTGCTACTTTCCATTCCGTATATCCGCATCTTCCACAAGACCAGCGATCTGCATGTTCTGCTAAAAATACTCCTGGACCGCATTTAGGACAAGTCTTCCTGAGCCTAATGAGTTTTCCATTTTCTACCTTGTAGAGCTTAGATACGATGTAAGGTTTCTTTTTCCTCTTCTTCTTTTTTCCAGCTCTTTTCCTAATTCTCTGTTTCTTCTTTACTTTCTTACCCATCTATCTCACCTTTTCAGATAATCTCATTTCTTTTCAAGATATGTTTAGGTTCTATTTTAAGAAGATTTTCTTTATTCTCATAAACAAAAACCTCAGCGTATGCCTCATTAACCCCGAACGGTGTTTTAATCCTACGAACAACTACCAGATCCTTATCGACACCTAGGAATTTTGAGACAGCCTCTCTTACATCTTTTCTTGATGGAGTTCCTTGCGCTTCATGATTAATTTTAAAGACGTATTCTACTCTTTCTAATAACTTATTTTCAAATTTCCCTATGATTTCCAAACGCACATTTCCTCACCGCTTTCTTCAATAAATTTTTGGCCTTTTAAGTTTGCCTAATGTTAACCATTAAAATATAATCCATTTACCGTAAAATAGATGGGATAAAAATTTTGTGAAAAGGGTTAAAGATGCCAGCTGTATCAAAATCAGCAGCAGAATTCTTTGCAGAGAACATGAACATTGCTGGTTTTGGTAATCCATATAAGGCGCTTTATACTTCAATAAGAGAGCTTGTTGAAAATGGTTTAGATGCTGCGGAGGAAATAGGTGTTCTACCGGAAATTAAAGTTAGGTTAAGGAGACTCTCAAAAGAGGAACTTTCAAGAATTATTGGGGTAACTGAAGAAATTCAGAGGAGAATTCAAGAGTATCTTCAAGATTTAGCAAAAGCGAGAAAAGGAAAGAAAATTGAGGAGGAAGAGGAAGAAACAGGAAATGTTGAAATTTTCGAATTAATTGTAGAAGATAACGGTTCTGGAATGGCTTACAAAGAAATACCATTTTTAATGGGTCAAGTTTTAACATCAACAAAATATGAGCTAAGGCAGCAGAGAGGAAGATTTGGTTTAGGAGGAAAGATGGTATTGATTTATAGTATTAAAGAAACTGGCACACCAATAGAGATTTGGAGTAAAAGACCAGAAGATAATTTTGTATCACATTACATTCTTACTATAGATTTACAGAAAAATGAACCAATAGTCTTGCTGAAAGAAAGAATAGCTAAAAATAAATTTAGAGATCCATGGGGGAAAAAGTTAGAGCATGGTACAATAATTAAAGTCTACATTCTTGGAGATTGGAAAAGGGCGAAAAAGTATGTTTATGACTATTTTAAATTAATGGCTGTTATAACACCATATGCTACTTTTGTATTTGAAGATCCTGACGGTAATGTAATAATTTATGAGAGAGTAACTAAGGAAATGCCTCCTGCGCCAAAGCCTGTTAAATATCATCCACAGGGGATTGATACTCAAATTCTAAGATCACTATTAGACCAAACTAAAGCAAGAACAATTAAAGAATTCTTTCTAAAAGAATTTCAAGGAGTAACTTCTAAATTGGTTGATGAATTTCTCTCAATCATCGGCATAGATCCAAAAACGCCAATTGAAGAAGTCCGCAATAATAGGAAGTTAATTGCTTCGATAGTTGAGGTAGCAAGGAATTTTAAGTTTAGGTCTCCTAAAGCATCGGCTCTTTCTCCTATTGGACCAAAGCTATTAGAGGAAGGGATTAGAAAAATATTTGAACCAGAATTCATATACGTAATTCAAAGAAAGCCAGTATCTTATATGGGCCATCCCATGATAGTAGAAATTGGAGTAGCGTATGGCGGGAGAGTACCTACTGGAATAAACCTTTATAGATTTGCAAATAGAGTTCCATTGCTTCATAAGGAAAAGAGTGATG
>CBDULE010000029.1:0-11713 GCA_965367995.1 uncultured archaeon
AGAGAGGTCTCGTGGGCTCGGAGATGTGTATAAGAGACAGATAATAGAGCCTATTAAAAAGCTATTAGAAAAAGCCAGAAAAGCCGGGGTAAGAATATTCTATACACAAGATTGGCATATAAAGGATGACCCTGAATTCAAAATTTGGGGAGAGCACGCTGTAGGCGGAACATGGGGGGCAGAAATAATTGATGAATTAAAGCCTCAAGAAGGTGACATATTAGTTAAGAAATTAAAATACGATGGATTTTTCGGGACATCTCTTGATATTTATCTCCGAGAATTTGGAATTAAGAATACGATAATTGTTGGAACAGTTGCTAACATTTGTGTTCTTCATACAGCAAGTAGCGCTGCTCTTCATGGCTATAAGGTCATTTTACCAATCGATGCGATAGCAGCTTTAAACGAATTTGATTATCATGCAACGCTTAGACAAGTAGAATTCCTATACAAAGGAGTCCTTACTAAGGTTGATGGAATAGAATTCAAGGAATAATTTCAGTAGTATTATTATATTTTGGATAATGAAAGTCTTCCAGATCAAATAAGCCCTCGTCAATCATTCTTTCTATTTTTGGTTTTACCCTCATTAGCTCATTTACAAGAAATCTAACAGTTCCACATACCTTCCTAAAACCATTAATTCCCCAAAGCATTGTTTTATTCGCAAACAAACATCTTCCACCGCATATTTTGTACAAATCACATGATTTACAAGGCTCATCAATTGTAACCTTGTATGGTAAATCTTTAGGTTCTGAAGTCCATATATCCCCCAATATATTCCAGTCCCATTCTGGAGCTATTGGACAAGCTAAGATTTTTCCGGATGTTGATATTGCAAAAGCGTTTATTCCAGCGCCGCACCTAAGCTCAGAAGGTTTACCGGTGAGGAGAGAATACATTATGCCTAAGAACGGAACTATCCCGAGTATCTTCTTCTCCCTCTCCATAGTATCTACCCAATAATTGACAAGCTTTCTAATCCCAGCATTATATCTCTTAAGCCAGGAATTGAAATCATCATATCTCTGCATAGGTGGAGTGTCCCAAAGAACATCTAGTTGCCAGTGAACATGATTAAATAGGCCAAGCTGTAGAAGATGAACTACATCTTCAAAGATATCTGTTTTGCTAGAAACAGCCATCCTAGCTATTAAATCCCCTTTGTATCCAAGCTCTCTTATTCTCTTTACATTGATTAAAACCATCTTATAAGTGCCTCTCCCTCTATAGTAATCGTTTACTTCCTGTCTCCCATCAATTGACACCAAAATCGTGTCAAGCTTGTGCAAATACTCTTCTTTGAGTTTGAAAAGAAGTAATCCATTCGTCTGTATGATGTAGTGTCTCGCTGGAATTTCATCCATTATCCTTTCCATTAATTTAATCCTAAGTAGAGGTTCTCCACCGTAAAAAGCTATATCCCTCTCCGGATCTTTCATGAGGAATCTTTTGAGGTCTTCTAGTGAATACTGGATTTCAGGAGGCTCTACGAAATCACCTATGTCATTGCCACAGTAGATACAGTGAAGGTTGCATCTATGCGTTAAAATTATGAAATATAGCAAATAATCATCCTCTTCACATATGTCTTATTCTACAATAAAAAGTGTTTCAAGACATATCTAATTCTTAAATAAAATCTCTATAAATTCAACTCTTCTCTTGAATCTTCATATTTCCTGGAATTTATTCTGCTTCATCAGTTTTATTAGTAAAAATGAATTACTAGATCTCCCCCTATACAAAACTTATCCTTAAGACTCGCTAAGCCATATTCTAATCACATTTTTTGCTTTATCATATGCTTTGTCCGCTGACAATATATATTTTATTCCCTCCCTCTCCATTATTGCTATGCAAAGTTTATCGCCAAAATTCATTTCTTTTACGTTTATCTTCATCGCATTCTTGATATCATTATAATCCACAGACAAAACTTTTATCTCGGCCAATTCAATAAAATTGATCAATCCTTCAAAAGCTTTAGCAAACTTTTCTCTCATCTCTGATGCTCTCTTAGCTCTATATTCTAGAGTTCTCACAAATTCAAAAAGTACGTGAGTTGAAGTGTAAACATCTCCCTTCTCTAAAGCATACTTCATCGTTCTCTCAGCGATCGGCGTATTATTCTTATCTTTGATCATTAGATAGAAGAAGATATTCGTGTCAACGAAAAACTTCATATTCTCATTCACTTGCAACAGCCTCGGTTATCTCTTCCTCTAAATCCTCCGGACTAATACTTACCTCGATTCTCAACTTATCTCTTACTTCCCTAACAAATTTTATAGCTTCTTCAGCCCTCTTTTTTCTCATTATTTTCCTGATGATATCGACCAGCTCTTTCAGCTCTTTCTCATTAGGCGATATTAGCAGTGAATCTCCTAACTTAGCAATGAATACTGATTTCGACTTTGGCCTTATCTTTTTTGGCAGATAGATCCTACCAATATCATCAATTTTGGTACTAATTAGTTTCATTTCGAACACCAGAACACAGTAGTCTAGAATATCTAAATACTCTCAGAGTTAATATAAGTTTTCCATTTTAAAGTAGTAAAATTAAGTGGTAAATTTTTTACCAAATAATAATTTCATAATGTTATATTTCATTAAGAATATTGAGTATCTAATGATAAAGAAAGATTATCTATAATTGGAGGACGATGTATAAATTTGATTTTTAAACCATTCGATCACATTGTCTATATGGCTCTTTAATCACTATCCTCCATTCATAGAGAATCTATATTCTCCGTATATATCAAAAGATTTATATTAAAATTCTAAAAGATAATATAATATTCCAAAAATATTTGTAATAATCAAATATTTATAGTAATGTGATGCCTAAGGCGATTGCTAATGCTAATGGAGATAACAATTCCCGCTCCAAACAGTGTAGATTTAAAGACGCATGTAGCTTTTTGCTTTATAAGAGCTCATTCCTCTGTCATGTATGATACAGAAACTAAGTATATTAGACAATTAATATACGAGGTGACGCGAAATGAATAAAGTTATTAAATTCTTACAGGAAAATATGATATGGGAAGTTCTCGCTTTAATGATAATCTCAATCTTTTTAGGAAGATATTACCATAGTTTTTTCGTAAGTCTAAAAGTAATCCTGCCTTTCGCACTGTTCTTGATGCTCTATAAACCTATGGTATATCTGGATTTAGAGAAAGCATTGACAAAAATGACAGACATTAAGAAGAAATACCTTATCACTCTAACATTATTTTATATTGTAATCATCCCTATATCAGCGTATTTACTAATGAAAATCATGTTCTTAGTTTTGCCAAATATCGACCGTAATTTAGTTGCTGGGGTAGTAATACTTGCATTATCTCCAATCGCTAGTTCAGTTCCTGCTTTTACAGAAATGTGCGGAGGAAAATCACAGCTAGCACTCATTGGTGTAATTTACACATTCTTACTATCACTTCTTGTTATCCCATTTGGTTCTCAATTAATTCTTAAACATGTGGTTAAGGTTCCAGTAATGCTCCTATTCAAATCATTAGTGATTTACATAATTATCCCATTAATAATTGGTCAAATCACCAAATATAGCGTTGTAAAATACAAAGGAGAGCAGACTCTAGAAAATCTGAAAGCTCCTCTTACAGCTCTCTCCCTTGCTGGGCTCTTTACAATGGTCTTTATAGTTTTCGGGATTAATGGGTCGATAATTAGCAAAGAACCAGAAATTATCTTATACGGTGTGGTAATAATGAATATCTACTTTTTACTGAGATGGGTCCTATTTTATGTCGTAGGAACCTTCCTAAAATTCCCTTTAGAGCAAAAAATAGCGTTTACTTACTCCTCCACTTATAACATGACTATTGCTACTGCAATAGGGATTGCTACATTTGGTCCAATGGCTGCGGTTGGTACAGTTATTGGAGGACCTTTTGCGGAAATGATTCAGATGATCCTCCTTGTGAAATTCTTTGATTACATAAGAAGAAAAAACCCCAAATGAATTTCAGATAACTGACTAAAGTACCCTCTTTTAGCTTTCATTCCGATTAATTCTACTATTTTATTCAATTTACTATTATTGCTCTTTCGAGTGATTACGCATATATCTGACTTATTAATTTTGAAAGTTTTTTAATTGAGATTTCGCTTTACAATATACATACCCAAATCTAAAATAAGAAAAGAATTCTATAAATTTAGAATTAGCGAGACAGTCGTCAATTAGTACTTTTAAAAACCTTGATGAAATTCTTTATAATATAAAAACTAGAAGATATATAGCAATCAATTACTCAAAGAGGATTGCAATAATATGAGAAAAATTATGAGATTTGATAATAACTGTTATATATTCTAGTATAATTGACAAAATAGTTAATCGAAGAAGGAAGTCTAGAAGGCATATATAATGAGTTCTACCTATAAAGTAGTAAAGTCATTAATTATGATTAAAGAAGCGCTAAATGAGCTAAGAAAAGCAATAAAAAGATGAAAATGCTGAGTGAATAAAACAAACACAGTTTTATTAGTAAAAGTTTAGGAAAATCTTAAACCAGCAGCTTTATTAACTCTGCTCCATGCTCTCTTAAAGAAAAATCCACCACTTATTTTTACTCCTTCTCTTCTTAGTTTATCAGTCCATTTTTTCCTCAAGTTCTCCTCTTTCTCCAGTATCTCATTAATGAGTTTTTCAATTTCCTCTTTAGGAACATTTCCTTTCTTAAACTCTAAATATTTCTTTGGAAATCCCTGAAATGATTTCTTTTCTATTTCATCAGCCTCTTTTCTATAATCACTGAAATATTTCTGGTAAGCACCAATGAAGAGTCTATGTAAATACTCATGCTTCCACCAATAGGTCTCCGGATCATATTTATTCGTTGGTTTTTTACCAAAACTAGGAGGTTCTACATCAAATACAAATGGCTTAAATATGCTTAGACATGTGTTAGATGTTCCTGTAAACCAGTGAATTTGAAAATCTGTTGCTAAATATGAAATTTGAGCTGATGCTGTTTGAGAGGGAGTAAACGTTCCTTTATAATGGATGCAGATATCCTTCATGCTACTCTTCCATGGAGCGAATTTCTCCTCTCTATGTGCTCTTAAAATTTCGGCAAAATATTCAATAGTTATGCTACCTTCTCTCTCCAACAACTTACTCATTGTAAATTCTCTCCTCTCTTTTGCTCTTGCAAAATATGTTATTAACTTGCTTGTGAAACATTTAGCAAAACCCTCCTCCTTAATGTTGCACTTATATTTTTCCTTAGCGTATCTAACCAAATCAGATGAGGCCATGTCCCAGTCAGTCCCTATCGTCAGACCGTTAGATATGCTATAAACGCTTTTTATCCTCTTAGCAACCCAAAATCTCCCAGCAGTTTCAAGGACCCAAGCTTCTTTTGGATCCGCTATAATGAAAGAATTATGATAATAAAACTCGTGCTCATAGCTTCCACTTCCTCCTTGTCCATGCTCTTCTATGATTTTTATTATGAAATCTAGGGCTTCCCTAGCACTTTTAGTTCTCTCTAAGGCGAGTCTTATCATATCCATTCCTGTTATTCCAATCTTATTGTAAGGCTCCTTTGTAAAAACTGCAGTATTACCGATGACAACGCCATATTCGTTTGCACCCATCTCCGCTCCATACATCCACCAAGGTCTTGATATTATTATAGCATTTGTCTCCTCAACTTGAGGAAATTCAACATAAGTTAGCTTAACTTTCTCCTCAGAATGATGCATTCTTGGAATGTATTCTATGATCTGAGATTCATTAGGATCTCTATCACTATTTTTAGCAAAAAGCATTACACCATTTTCGGTTGCTTTAGGGGTAGCAATCAAAATGTCACACATTAAAACTCCCACTTAAAATTTGAATAATTTATCATTTTTGCCCAAATAAAAGCTTTCAACAAGAACATGATTTCTAATTTAGTAGTAAAGCCAGAGATTATTAAATATTAGATTTTTAAGCTTCATTGTATAACAATACTTCCCCCTCTAATAGATCTTAATCTACAGATATCTGAAATTCACAACTATTATTGACAATGTATTTAAAACCGCTTATCTTAAATATAATCCAGCAAAGATAGTGTATATCGATAATAAGGTGAAGAGCAATGTTTGATTTGGTCTCTGTTGGGCATCTCCTAGTTGATATGAGGGTAATCGTTGAAGAATTTCCTTCTGAAGACAGACTATCAAAAGTTCTTAGAGTTACATATGGTGGAGGAGGCTCTGCTGGAAATGTTTCCTTCTTCGCAGCTATGCTAGGAATGAAGGTTGCCTGTATCGGAAAAGTCGGCTTCGATCGCTTCGGTAAAATGGCGATAGATGACCTCATAGACATGGGGGTAAATATATCTGGAGTAAAAATAGAGCCGGAGGGAAGGACTGGTTTTACTATTGTTATAATAAATCCAGAAGGAAAAATAATGATGGTAGGATTTCCAGGGGTTTCTGATGATATAAAGCCCAATGAAATAGATGATAGAATCTTGAGAAATGCAAGGGCTGTTCATGTTGCTAGTTTGAATCCTGAGGCAGCTATCTATGCTTTAAAGATTGCAAAGAGAAGCGGTGCTCTTGTAACATTTGATCCTGGAAGAGTTGTATCAAAGTTTATGGATAGATTACCAGAAATCCTACAATATGTGGATATATTCTTTCCAAATAGGAAAGAGGTTGTAGCGATTACTGGCATTAACGATTATGCAGAGGCAGGTAAAAAACTTCTTAAGTACGGAGTAAAAAATGTTATAGTGAAACTTGGACCAAAAGGAGCTCTAATTGTTAATAGAGAGATGGTCAAAAGAATTCCGACCTTTAAGGTAAAGACTATAGATACCACTGGAGCTGGAGATTGTTTTGCTACTGGTGTTATATGGAAATTGCTTAATGGAAGCGATATAGAAGAGGCAGTTAGATTTGCTAATGCCTTTGCGTCAGTTAAAACATCAAAACTTGGAACTAGAGTAAGGATAAAACTCAAGGAAGTTATGGAACTTCTTGAACATGGAGAAATCCTTGAATAATTCTTTATTTCTTAAGCGTTTTTTGGCCCTTCTTATAATTATTTGGACTAAAATCTATGTCTAATAAAATCAGAATTCTCAAGAGATCTGATAAAAATTAGTTTCGAGGTATCAGAGAAGCTCAGCCTCATCATCTTTTTCATCAGCGGCGCTGGGGAATCATCATTTAAAAAATGCAAATTTCATTTTGCATAAATGCAAAAAGCTTTCAGATTAAATTATTAATACTCTTAGAAATTAATATTTTTCGCAATTTAGATGGTATTTATGTCTTTTTTACATCATTGATGCTTACTACTTTAACCTTATTTCTAATCGCGTTTCTCAATCTTTTATCCTCCGTAACAAGTATTAGATCATTTGATAGAGCTGCGTAAGCATATGAGGCATCATAATACGTCAGCCCGCTCTCATAAGCAAATCTCAGTACTTCTATATCTAATACGCTCATATCAATGATTTTCATCAGGCTTAAGATATCAGAAAGAATGTTAATAAGCTCTTCTGCTTCCTCTTTGTTTATACTCTTATGTATAAAAAGCTCCTTCCAGATTACATTACCAAGCTCAAAATATGCGAGATTGATTGTATATTCATCGATTAATATATCCTCTTTGCCCCTCTTAAAAGCTAAGAATATCGCATTAGAATCAAATAAATAGCTCAATTTGAATCCCTCATCTCTCTTATAGTCTTAACAACTCTTTCATCAGATATTCTTTCTAACGCTTGCTTTAATCTCATCTTTCTTTTTTTAATCTCCTCTAATTTTCTCCTATTAATCTCTTCAATCAACGCTCTTCTCACTACTTCTGATATGTTTATACCTAATCTTTTCGCCTCCTCTTTAATCTCTCTAGGGACTTTTGCAGTTATTGTGACAAGATTACTCATTAGAATCACCAATATAGTACTACCAAAAAGGATATAATGAAGAAGATGGATTTAAGTTTATTATAGGTTATTGAAGATGCCTAGAAAACCATTCTAAAACTCTTTTTTTATACTCTTCAGGCTCTTTTATGTGACTTCTTACATGCTTAGCTCCTTCAACCATCCAAAGTTCAACTTCTTGTCCGCTCATTTTAGCATTCTCATAAATCCTCCTTGCATCATCTACAGATACAAGATAATCCTCAGTTCCTATTATAATGAAAAGAGGTGCCTTAATATCTTTAGCTGCTTCAGCTGGTGAAACCCTATCTGGATCCAGATGTAATAATCTTTTGGCCCAAAATTTTAATATTGGATAAAGAAACTTCATATGCTTCCTCGCAAGCATTCTCCTAATAGCTTTTCCAAGATTTGCATACGGTGAATCAGCTATCGCTGCATTTATCCTATCATCCTTCGTTATTGCGAATATAGTAGCGGCTCCTCCCATGGAATATCCTATCAACCCTATTTTTGAAGTGTTCTCTTCTTTATTCTCTTTTAGCCAATCTATAACAGCAATTATATCGTCAGCTTCCTTAGGGCCTATAGTTGTATATTCTCCTTCACTTTTTCCATGGGCTCTAAAATCAAATAGCAACACATTATATCCAGATTCAGCCAGCATTTTCATCGTGAAGAAACAGTAATGCTCCCCTTCTGGATATGGGTCATGACTTTTTGTGGACGTATATCCATGTGCTATTATGATAGTTTTATCAGAACCTCTTGGTATAAACCAAGCGTGTAATCTATGACCTTCTTTAGTAGGAATCCAATGCTCCTCAAAATCTAAACCTACATCTTTAGGAGTCCTTTTCCCCAAATTTCTAACTTTTTTGGTCATCTTCAAGACTAGAAAAGCGCCAAAGATAAATATTGATAAGAATATTATTAAGAACATTATAAAAATAATGATGAGAGGGCTAAATGTCGCGATAAGAGACATTTTCATGCACCAAGGAGTTCAGCAATCATTTGCCATACTTATAGCTTTACCTTAAGTGATATTGATTTTTCCCTCCTTTAAGTATGCTCAATTACCTTTAAAATCTCTTTAATATTTATTTCGTGCTTAATTTAATGCTTTTAAGGATCCGAAAAATGGATTAGACGTATATTTTTTATATACTTAATGAAGAATTAATCATTATCCTAATGCTGAGAGATTTACCATGAGGCTGATATCTTTTGAGCTCTCTGAATGAGCTAAAACACTTTGCTATAAAGACTCTTCTGTTATCCCTTGTATTAGGAGCAGTAATTGCCTTCACATCAGCCTCCTGGCTTCCTTATAAAGGAGAACAAAACTTCGAGTATGGACCTATTCTATCATGGGTTGAAGATCCAAGAACAACTATTACAATATCTTGGGGCTGGAAAAAGGATATGAGAGGCTATGTCCTCTATTGGAATGAAACCTTTAGAGGTGAAGTTGAAGTTAAAGGTAGTATAATAAATGTAACCTTGAGAAATTTATCTCCAAATACCATCTATAATTATGTAATTGGCTATTATGAAAATGGAAGAAAGGTTAATTGGACGAAAGTTTATCACTTTAAAACTGCTCCTCTGGAATTTAAACCCTTCACATTTCTGGTTCACACAGATACTCAGATGCATGAAACTGGATTAGGTTGTTTTGAGAAATTCGTAGAGATTGCTAGTAAAGAAGATTTTGATTTTATGATTCATCTTGGAGATTTAGTCCAAGCAGATAAGAATTATCGAATGTGGGAAAGATTTCTTAAAGGCGAAACAAAACTTGCATGCTGTCATCCATTAATGGCTACACCAGGAAACCATGAGTATTTAGAATATGGCAAAAATGAAGCAAGGAATTATAGAAGATATCTGGCCCTTCCTGGAAATGAATTTTGGTATACATTCAATTATTCTAATGTAGTATTCGTAGCCCTAGGAGTTTACGATTATGAGAACTTTTCAATGCCTCAAGAAGAAATTAAAATGCTTGAAAAAGCTCTTTCTGATACTTCTAAATGGAGAATAGTATACTTCCATATTCCAGCAGTTACGTTTTACTATGGAACCGGCGTTAACACGATTTCAGAGTCTCTATTTCTACTAATTAGCAAATATAAGCCAGATCTGGTCCTAATGGGTCACGTGCATGGGTATGCTAGAGCGAATATTAATGGAACAACTTATGTTACTTTAAGCTCTGTGGGAGGTATTCCAGCACCACTTCTTATGGATGATAAATCCGTAGATTACTATTATTTCAATTACGGATATGCTATAGTAAAGGTCAATGGAAATAGGTTAGATTTCTACTTCAAAGATTTAGATGGAAAGGTAATTGATCATTTTACCCTTGTGAGGGGATAAAATATGATGATCATGAACCCTTTATACGGACTTTTGCTAGGGGTTATTGTATTATTCGAGACATGGTTCTCAATGATCTTGAGGGGAAACGATATTCCAAAACCTGATCCATTTTATGGCTTCATAAGAAAAATTTTAGTCATAGCATTAGCGTCCTTTATTGCGGATATAATATTATATAATCCGATAAGCAAGGGCGAAATAATTTCCCTAATTCTAATCTTACTTTCAGCGTACATCGGTCTAATCTCTATACTAGTGTTAAAGCATTACCTAGAATCAATCCCTATTCTAGTTGGGTTTATTGCATCGTTAGTATTCTCATTCTTCTTAGGTATAATAGGAGCACTAATTGGGTTAATTTCTTGGGCAATAGCTTTATTAATTCAGTATTTGAAGAAATATGAATTAAAGAAAATTGAGGAAATAGCGGATTCAAACTGGAAAATAATCAGAAAGTTCCATCTTTTAGAGCTTTCTGCCATCGTAGAAGCTTTGGTATTAGTTGCTAGAGTTCAGGGTTTTGTACTCATATAAACTCTGAAGCAGTATTGCTAAAAATCTTTTAATTAAAATATTTAATAATTAATTTTTAGTGAATAGATGACGGTGAGATAAAATTGATAGAATTCGTTGCGAAAAATATAATCAGAATTTTTAGGGATGGAAAAGAGGAGACACCTGCTTTAATAAAGGAAAGAATAGAAGAAGTTTCATTCCAGAAAAAAGAGACAGAGGATTTCATAGAATATGATAATGGATTTCTAAAGGTTAAAGTTAACAAGCAGGGTTTAGTTTTAATCGAGAAAGATGGAGAAATCATTTTTGAAGAAGTTTCTTTCGACAAGAGTTGTTTGTGCACGACAAAACCATTCTTGTTTCCCTCGATGAGTGGATCAACACTGAGAAAATCAATCATTATCGCTTTGACACTTTCCAGCTCTTCTCTTATAAATCTTGCAAGATCTGCCTCAAGACCAGGAAAGAGAAACCTATAAGTGATGGGATCTTTTTCTCTCAATTCCCCGAATCCAGTTCTGAAAATTAGAAGATCTGCTTTTTCAATGTTCGGAACGCTCTCCACTTCTTTAAGGGTGATCTTCTCCTCTGGGCCTTTTGGACAATTCAGAAATAGCGGATTTTCGTAGATAAAATAACTTATAGGTATTTCGTGAATCTTCCAACCATTGCTGTCGAAATGATACGGAGCGTCCACATGTGTTCCATTGTGCGTGTAGTGGTGAACAAGAGTAGTGTTGCTAACATCACCTTTTTCCTGGGAAAGGATCCTTTCGAAACTTTCAGAGACACTGTCAGGATAGTTTGGAATTTTTTCACTGAGAATGTGTGCTGTCTCTTATACACATCTCCGAGCC
>CBDULE010000030.1:0-11537 GCA_965367995.1 uncultured archaeon
AGATCTACACCGTCTAATTCGTCGGCAGCGTCAGATGTGTATAAGAGACAGCCAAAAAAGAGAATAATGAATATTGCTGTGTGCCACCGGATAACAGCTGCTGCAAAGTTGAAGCACTTATCAGTGTAGATGAGAGAGGGCAGATGGTGCTGCCTAAAGATATAAGGGAAAAAGCGAATATCCGCGCTGGCGATAAATTAGCTCTTACATGCTGGGAAAAAGATGGAAAAGTATGTTGCATTTCTTTAATTAAAGCTGACGTAGGTGGTTGGCCTGGTCATTCACGAGTTCACCCCAAGCTTATTGAGGCAGCTAAAGAATCACTTGAAGAAGCTAAGAGGGAAGGAATAATAATTGATTATTACGTTTTTAATGCTGGAGACGATTTGCAACTTTTAATGACTCATACTAAGGGCATCAACAATACTGAAATTCATGGTCTTGCATGGGAAACTTTCAAGAAAGCCACAAAAGTAGCGAAGGAACTCAAACTCTATGGAGCTGGACAAGATCTGCTTAAGGACGCTTTTAGCGGTAATATAAGGGGTCTTGGTCCTGGAGTTGCTGAAATGGAATTTGAGGAAAGAAAAAGCGAGCCCGTTATAGTTTTCGCTGCGGATAAAACTGAACCTGGAGCCTTTAATTTGCCACTATTTAGGATATTTGCTGATCCATTTAATACTGCCGGTTTAATTATTGATCCAAGAATGCATGACGGTTTTAAGTTCGAGATTTATGATGTATATAAGGGAAGGAAAATATTATTAAGCTCTCCTGAAGAAATGTATGATATCTTAGCCTTGATTGGGCATTCTAGTAGATATGTCGTTAGATATATCTATTCAAAAAATCCAGAGATAGGAGTTGCTGCTGCTGTTAGCGTGGAGCGACTTAATTTAATAGCGGGAAGGTATGTTGGAAAGGATGATCCTGTTGCTATAGTTAGAGCTCAGTCTGGTCTTCCAGCATTAGGAGAAGTTCTAGAGCCTTTCGCATTTCCTCATTTAGTTGCTGGATGGATGAGAGGTTCTCATTGGGGACCTTTAATGCCTGTGCCTCTTAAGTATTCTCAGTGTACAAGATTTGACGGTCCTCCAAGAGTTGTTGCATTAGGTTTCCAAATTGCTGAAGGAAAATTAATTGGTCCTAGCGACTTATTTGATGACCCAGCTTTTGAAATTGCTAGGCTTAAAGCTAATGAAATCGCTGATTACATTAGGAGACATGGTCCATTTGAGCCTCATAGACTCCCAGCAGAGGAGATGGAGTATACCACACTTCCACAAGTTTTAGAGAGGCTTAAGGATAGGTGGATAGAAGAAAAAGAATATGAAGTTAAAAAACCGATCTATGCCGAAGCTGAACATGATTAAACTTTTTCTATTTCTTTTTCTAATCTTTTCCTAATCTCAATCACATTCTCTTTCACTTTTTCAATGTCAAATTTGAACGTTCCCTCATGGTATATCCTTACACCCCCCACGTAAACTGACTCTATAAAGCTACTATCAAGGGAGTAAACAATCATTGAATATATGTCATGTTCTGGGACACTCTGCAAACCTTTCTCTAAATTTATAACAACAAGATCCGCTAATTTGCCTATTTCAATAGAGCCAATCTTATCATCCAAACCTAATGCTTTCGCGCCATTGATTGTTGCCATCTTTAAAACTTCCTTAGCTGAGACAACTTTAGGATTTCTCGTCATTCCTTTATGAATTAGGGCGGCAATATGCATTTCCTTCATCATATCCAATCTATTATTGCTAGCAGGACCATCAGTAGCTAAAGCAACATTGATTCCTAACCCTAACATCTTAGGTACTGGCGCTATGCCAGAAGCCAATTTTAGATTTGATGTCGGATTATGAAGAACATGAACACCTTTTGACCTTAAAATTTCAAATTCAGTATCATCCATTACCCAAACTACATGAGCAGCCATTACATCTCTTCCTAAAAAACCGATGGCATCCAAATATTTTATTGGAGTTAATCCCGTCTTCTCCTCTACATCTTTTACCTCACTTAATGTCTCCGATAGGTGAATATGTATTCTTACACCCCTCGTAGTTGCTCTTTCGCGTACTAAGAGCAGACATTCTTTAGAGCATCCATATGCTGAATGCGGAGCATAAGCAAAGAAAAGATGATTCTTATCATTTCTCATTCTCTTAAGGCTTTCAAGATCCTCATAAAACTTTTCTGCTATTTCTACTTCAGCTTCGGGAGGCCGTTTAAACCAGATGTCTGACAAACTATATCCAAGCAAAGCTCTGACTCCTGCATCTAATACTGCTTTCGCTATTTCTATTTCATGATAATACATATCTGCAAATGTCGTTATTCCTGAAGATACCATCTCAGCAATCCCATAAAGCGCACCATAATAAACGTCAGAAGGTTTTAATTTCGCCTCCGCAGGTAATATGTAATTGTAAAGCCAGTCCATTAGATCAACATCGTCCTTTAAGCCCCTTAAGGGTATCATTGCAACATGAGTATGTGAATTTATGAATCCAGGAAGAATCACTCTTTTCGGTAACTCAATCAGTTCTTCAAAATTCTCTGGTTTTTTCTTGTCTAAATAACAAATCTTTCCGTCCTCTATTCCTAAGTAATAATCCTTAAGCACTCTCTCTTTTTCATCCATCGTAACTATAATTGAAGGATGTAAAACAAGCATATTAATCATCTTTTTGAATAACTTTATTTTTATCTATAGTAATGCTCATGTATAACAGTCTTTAGTAGTGGTTTAAACTGGGCTGTTTGATTTGGAGATTCCGCTGAGATTATTAATCATAACTAAAGATTTCGGAGACCCAAAATCAGATATCAGCGTGGATAATATCATAGATGCTGGAGGACTAAGAGAATTCGTTGAAGAGTATGTAAGAACCCGTCCATCATATCCTCCAACAGCTTTTCAGCTTTTCTCTAAAAAAATAAAGGGTTTGGATTTCGCTGTAAGGCTTTTTAGACAAATTAAAAAAATCGAATGCGAGGTCTATTTTATAACACCATTTGCTGTTTTAATTGAAGATGAACCAGTTATTCCTTATAAGGAAGGAATTGATGATATCCCGTTAGAAAAGCTTCGCAAATTATTTGAGCTATTTGGAGTATCTGATCGAATTTACGCACTTTTAGAGAGTCAACCAGAATTCCTCATATTCATAACAAACGTGAAATTGATAAAGATGCTTGATTTATTCCAGAACATATCAAAGAACACAATAGCATTTATTCTATCAAAGACGCCAATAGAAAGCTACAAGGAACACATTAAAACTGTGTATCCTAACCCATACTACAATCGACTATTAAGGCATGTAGAGCCAAAATTAAGCCATGATAACTTTATAACAGTATTTCTAAAGTCTATAGCGAAAATATTTCTGAAGCTGTATGAGGAGATGGGCGACGAAAAGTTTTATAACTTCATGAAGGATGCGAAGGAAAATCCATCAGACTTCTTTAATTTAATTCTTGATGAAAATATGTTTAGGGAAATTGGAGAAAGTAGGGATGCTGACCTATTAAAATTCTTCAGGTAGGATTAAATGAAGTTATGGCGGTTTAGACCTAAGAATGCGCCAGTGATAACTCCGATAGAGGCTGAAAGAATTATTAAGGAAAAGCCAGAAAAAGCTAATTTTTCGCTTGGAAAACATGAAGATGTTGAGATTCAGTATGAAGGAAGTAGATTGAGATTTGAATACATGGGAAAAGAATACGAGCTTGACCTCTCTTCTCTCGAAGATATAGCAAAACAGCCAGAAAGAAGAGTTTTTGCTCTTAATAATTCTGAAGTATTCCACCTAGCTTGGTCATCTGAAGAGGCTTATTATCAGCTTATAGCTGTTCATCCTCGCCATGCTCCAACGGTAGAGATTAATGGTATCCACATGCATAGGATTAAAGGTATTTTGCCTTTTTATGATGCTAAGCAAAAAGTAAGAAGACTGAGAATAAGAAAGGGTATGAAAGTTCTTGATATATGTACGGGACTTGGTTATACTGCAATTTGGGAGAGGAGATTTGGAGGTATTGTAACAACCATAGAAATAGATGAAAACATCCTCGAGCTTGCTGAATGGAATCCTTGGTCTGAGGAATTAAAAGACATCACAATTATACATGGCGACGCATTCGAAGTTATAAGAGAATTTGAGGATTCTAGCTTTCATAGAGTGTTAAATGACCCTCCAAGATTTTCCTTTGCAGGTGAACTTTATTCTAGAGAGTTCTTTAAGGAGATTTATAGAGTTTTAAAACCAAGAGGAGTTCTGTTTCAATACACTGGTAGAGCTAGAGAGAATATTGGAAAGGGAATTATTAAAGGCGTTTTATCTAGACTTAGGGATGTAGGGTTTATCCCTAGATATGATGATAGTGTTCAAGGAGTTATCGCAATAAAACCTGGAAAAAGATAAGGCTCAGTCGGGCTACAGTTCATCACAAAGTCAGTAAGCCGGGACTCTTCATCGCTAATAATTTTTAAGCTGTCAATTACAATTTTAAAGGTATCCTATTGGAACTTAGCCTTTAGCTCTCAAAAGCGAAAGAATATTATATCTTAGAAACTTCAAAATAGATTGCAAAGTTCGATTAGATTGTAACTTTCAATAACCTTTAAGATTAGAACTAATTAAGTTGATTATAATGTTTCCCTTTTTAGCGATAGGTAATCCCGTATATGATATCATCGAAACGCCCTTTGCAAAAACTGATGGGAGAGTTTTATCTGGATGTTCTGTTAATGCTGCTCTTACAATCGGCAAATTGGGTGAAAGAGTAGCTCTCGTAGGAGCTATAGGTGAAGATTTTAGGGAACACATGGTGAATAAGCTTAAGCAATATAATGTTGAAGCATATGTTCAGCCTTCAAAGGAAACTGGAGGATTCCACCTTGTCTATTTAGATGAGAGCATGAATGATAGAAGATTGAGTGTTTTAGGGCACGCAAGCAGAATTGATGTAAGTAGGATACCAGAGATACTATTTGATGCAAGAATAATTATAATTGGGCCGATTCTCGACGAACTCTCATTAGAAGATTTGAAATATCTCAAAGAGAAAAGTGATGCATTGATTTTGACTGACCCTCAAGGTTTTCTTAGATTTCTTGAGAATGGTAAGGTCATTAGAAGGCGACCAGAAAATATAGAGGAAGTGATAAAACTATCTCATATATTTAAACCAAATGAGCATGAAGCGCATGTGATATTCCCTAAGATGGAGTTTTCAAAAATAGCTGAAAAAATTGCAGAGATAAACTCAGGGATTGGAATAGTAACCTTAGCTGAGAGAGGTTCAATCATTGCTTTTGAAAGGAAGACCTATAAGATACCAGCTCATCCAGCTAGAGCTATTGATCCAACAGGGTGCGGTGATGTTTACGCCGGAGCTTTTGCTTTCTATTACCTAAAATATCAGGATCCGGTTGAATCCGCAGCTTTTGCTTCTGCTGTAGCTTCATTCATGGTTGAGAGCATCGGTCCTGACTTTAAATTACCTCGTAAAGAGGTTGAGGAAAGATTTCAAAGAGTATTAGAAGGCGTCGAAAAAATTAGGTGAATTAGAATGGAAGGCGATGTTCCTAAGTTTAGGAAAAAGTATGAGGAGATGAGCGTAAAATTAGGAAAACTACTGGCAAAAACTCATTTAACTCCTAACATGATTACGGTAATTTCAATTTTTGTTGCTATGATATCATTACCCTACTTCTACATGCGTGACTTAATTATGGCTTTAGCAATAATCATCATAGCTGGCATTCTTGACATATTTGATGGAGCATTAGCAAGAGCTATCAAGAAAACATCAAAATTCGGAACGCTTCTTGATAATACTGCTGATCGTATTGTAGAAGCTATATTGATTCTAGGACTCACATTAGGAAACTTTATTCCGGGCTGGTTAGGTGTACTAACCATATCTTCTATGCTACTTCCTAGCTATGTAAGAGCTAGAGGAGAAGCGGAACTTTGGGTTAGAGGCATGGGTGTCGGATTCTTTGAGAGAAAAGAAAAGCTATCAACATTATTCGCTGGAATAATTCTCGAATACATCTTTTCAAATTATCTTAAGGATTACCAAAGCATTCTGGTATCTCTCATTGGATTTAATAACCCGTTTATCTTCATCTCTTGTTTAATCGTATCGGCCTTTTCACTCATAACAGCGGTTCAGAGACTCTATTTCTATAAGGGGGTTGAAAAAGAGATTGTAGAGTCTCGTCCTTAATATTTTTCAAAGTTTTTAGCCTCTTACTAATGTCTCATAAATTTTGTGAAGCTCAATACCCGTTGTTCTTAAACCAGCTAGGAAACCAAAGGAATTCGCTATTAAGCCGCTTCTTATGTATTGAGATCCCATATTTACTGTTCCTTTATCCACTTTTACTTTGAGTACTTCTTTTATAAAATCAATCTCATCGCCCAGAAGCATTGGAGATACCAAAACACCTTTGTTTGTAGCGCAAGCAACGGAACCTATAACAACTGTTGAAAAATCAAACGCAGCTACTTCTACATCAAGAACATCCTCTATCACTTTGATGCTTTCCTTATTCTTTTCGTAAATTTCCTCGTGGATAACAGCTCCATAATCATTAGCCAAAATAATATTTCCTAACGCGTTTTCATATGTCTTAAGCTCTAACTTCTCAACTGGAACATCTAATTTCCTTTTCAACTCCTCCAGCTCTTTTTCGTAGATGTTATAAGGAACCAGAAGCCCTTTTGAATTTCCAGCTAACATTATCCCAACAATTGGTTCATCCATAACGTTTTGAATGATTATATCATTGTTAAAGACCTCCTTAGCTGCTCGAATAATCTGAGGTCTGAAGCCTTCCCCGAAAATAACATATCTGTCGGTAGCTATTCCAAAGGCACCTATGTTCCAGCTACCCTTGTAATCAGCAAGGGCAAACTCCTTTCTCTCCTCCGCATTTCTATTCTTAACCATTTTTTCTCACACTTTTAATTAGGTTATACGATTACTTAACGATATGGTGATTTGTATGGATGAACTTAAAATGAAAGTTGCTAAAAAAGCTTTAGAATTTTTGGAAAGTAACATCGTTCTGGGCGTGGGAAGTGGAAGCACAGTCCGCTATTTTATTAAATTTCTTGGAGAAGCGATTAGAAAAGGGGAACTAAGTAATATAATTGCGATCCCAACTGGTATTGATACAGAGTTATTGTTAATTGAAGAAGGAATACCGATATCAACTCTTAATCAGTATCCAGAGCTTGATTTAGCAGTTGACGGTGCTGATTCAGTGTTGCTGGAAAATAAAGTACTTATCAAAGGTGGAGGAGGAGCTTTCTTCAGGGAGAAAATAGTTGATTATAGGGCTAAAAAGCTGGTTATAATAGTTGATGAGAGCAAAATAAATAGAGAATTTCCCGTACCAGTAGAGGTTCTTCCAATATCTCTCAGAGCTAGTATTCTAGACCTCGAGAGGTTAGGTGGGCTGCCACAAATAAGATTCTCCCAAACGAAATTAGGGCCTACTATTTCAGATAATGGAAACATAATTTTAGACGTAAAATTCCCTATGAAGCGAATAACAGCCGACCTAGAGGTTAAGATTAATTCTATTCCAGGAGTTCTAGAAAATGGAATTTTTTCTAGAAATGCTAAAATACTAATAGGTACGAGAAATGAAACAAAGGAGATTGATTTCTTATAGGTGATGATGTTGTCAAAAGGGACTAATGGGAAGCTAAGAGCTCCCATAGTCGTTGTTCTCGGACATGTTGATGTAGGAAAGACGACTCTTCTCGATAAGGTTAGAGGAACAGCTGTTCAAGCTCGAGAAGCTGGTGGAATGACACAGCATATAGGAGCATCCTTTATTCCAACTGATACAATTTATGAAATTGTAAAGCCTATGATAAATCTTGGAATTGCAAAAATAGATAGAGAAAAACTAAAGATTCCTGGTCTCCTTTTCATAGATACTCCTGGACATGAAGCATTTACGAATCTAAGAGCTAGAGGTTCTAGCGTTGCTGATCTAGCGATTCTTGTTGTAGATATTAGAAGCGGATTCCAAATGCAAACATACGAAAGCATTGACCTACTTAAAGCTACAAAAACACCCTTCTTAGTAGCAGCAAATAAGATTGATAGATTACCTGGATGGAAACCAAATCCAAATGAGCCTTTCCTTGTTACTTATAAAAAACAACAGCCCGTAACAAGAAGAGCATTAGATGAGGGTGTTGATAATATAATCATAGCACTTCATGAACTTGGATTTAATGCTGATAGATATGATAGGGTTAGAGACTTTAGGAGAACTGTAGCGATAGTTCCGGTCAGTGCTGTAACCGGAGAAGGAATACCTGATTTGTTCTTAGTTTTAGTTGGTCTTGCTCAAAGATTTATGGGTGTGAGATTAAAATTAACGCTAGGAGAGGCTAAAGGAAGCATCCTTGAAGTTAGACCGACACCAGCAGGAACAACAATTGATGTCATCTTATACGATGGAATTTTGAGAAAAGGCGATTGGATTATTCTGGGAGGAAAAAAAGGTGTTATTGTTACTAAGATTAGAGGTCTTATGATGCCAAAACCTCTTGATGAAATTAGGGATCCAAGAGATAGATTTAATTTCGTAGATGAAGTCATTGCAGCGGCAGGAGTTAGAATTGTTGCTCCAGATCTAGATGATGCTCTCGCTGGTTCTCCGATTTATGGAATTCCCGGAGATACGCCAGAGGAAGAATTGAAGAGAATAATTGAAGAAAAGAAGAGATTGATTGAGGAGGACATATCTAAGCTGATATTCAGAACCGATAAGACTGGTATTGTTCTTAAGGCTGATACACTCGGTTCTCTTGAGGCTATTATTAGAAAACTAAAAGAAATGAAAATACCTGTGGCGATAGCTGGAGTAGGACCAGTTGATAAAGAGGATGCGATTCACGCTACTGTGGTTAAGGAGAGAGATCCAAAATATGCTCTTGTTGTCACGTTTAATGTAGGAATTCTTCCAGAGGCTAAGGAGCTTCTTGAAAAAGAGGAAATAACTGTAATATCTGATGTAATTATCTATCAGCTATTCGAAAAGATTCAGGATTATCTCTATGAATATGAAGAAAGAATAAGAAGGCAAAAACTTGAGAATTTAATTTATCCTGGTAAAATTACAATTCTTCCTGGATTAGTGTTCAGATATAGCAAACCAGCTATTGTGGGTGTAAGAGTTCTTGGTGGAAAAATAAAACCTGGTTATCCTCTAATTAGAGAAGATGGTAGATCCGTTGGTTCTATATTGCAAATACAGAAGGAAGGTAAGAATATCCAAGAGGCCGTAATAGGCGATGAGGTAGCAATCTCAATAGATAAAGCTGTTTATGGAAGGCATATAAAGGATGGAACAGTATTGTATGTTGATATTCCTGAGAGTCATGCAAGGCTTATTAACAGAGAGCTATTACAATATTTAACAGAGGATGCGAAAGAGGTCTTTAAAGAATTTCTAAAGATAAAGAGAAAGATACACGGCTTCACATGGGGAATGTAGTGATAGAACAAAGACAATACCAACTTTTCCTTATTTCTGAAATATTAAGGGCAAGGGATGAAGGAAAAAGTTTGATCATAGAACTCGATGCTGGCCTTGGAAAGAGAATTCTCTCCTATCTTCTTTTAAAACATTTGGGCAAGAATGAAAGGCTTTTGATAATCACACCTTCTCAAGCATCTGTTAGAGATACTTATACAACTTTTCTGAAGTTGTATAAGGAAGAGAAGGGTAATCCAGAGGAAATCGGTTATATTGCGGCTGGAATTCCTAGCAGGTTGAAGGAGAACATTCTGAGAGAGAAAAGGGTTGTTATATCCACTCCAATTTCCCTTGCAAACATACTAAGAAGGAAGCCAGATTTGATTAATAGTTTTAAGATAATAATCGTAAATGAGGTTGATAAAGTAGTAAGAAGGATTGCCGAAGAAGTTCCAGAAGGAGAGGATGAAGAAAGTGTATTTCTAACAGCTGATAAGATTTCTAACAGCTCCATTAAAAGGAGATTAAGAGTTGTCTATCCTTGGTCAGAGCTAATTAAACATTTTCCGGATGATGCAATCATAATTGGAATGAGCGGAACCTTAAGAGATAAGCATCTCCTTAGAACTGAAGGAAAAATTCTATTTAAACCAGAATTAGAAACCCTCTTGGATACGCTATTTAAAGGAAGAGAAGTAGATATTATCACAATGGACAAAATAATTAGGGGGACCGACATTAGTAAGTTTCTGTTGAAGAACATAACAATAATTAGACCAATTGGTGTTTTTGACGATAAAGTAAAGAAGATATTAGATGCGCTTACAGAGGAAATGAACGAAGTCGCAAAAAGATTGGCGAAGAGATATGAAAAAATGCTTGAAGATTCCTTCACTACAACTGTTGAAAAGGCAATAGGTCTGATTCCAGATACCGATTTTCTCAAGAGGAAATTCCTTCGCTTAGCTCTCATTAGAAAGTTTGTATCCGCAAGCATCCCTGAGCATTATTCCAAATTCCTAAAAAAGAGGGGAATTAAGAGGATTATTGAGAGTAGAACCGGAGAAAAAATTGATGAATTGTTGCCGAAAGAGTCAACAAAAATCCAGAAGATTTTGGAGATAGCTGAAAGATGGCTGGAAGCTAATAGGAAAGTAACAATTTTAACCTCATATGTGAGGGTGGCAATAAAAATCCTTGAAAAGTTTAAAGAAAGAGGTTACAAGACGTTCTTATTAACCGGAAAAACATTTGATAAGGGAGGAGTTCTCTCAGAATTTAAGGAGTATAAAGAGCCAGCAGTATTAGTAATGACCCCCGTTGGTGAGAGGGATATAGACCTTGCACAAATAGATCTCATAATTGTACATGATGTAATAAGCACAGTAAAAACGATGTATCAGAGGTTTAAGAGAGGAAGAAGAAGTAGAGTCCTCATTTTATATTATGAGGATACTTTTGAGAAGGAAAAAGTGATGACCTTATTGGATAAGATGAAGAGAAAGTATCCTTGGACTATTAAAATTGAGAAGTAGTGGTGGACGGGGCGGGACTCGAACCCGCGGCCTCCGGCTTGCCGAGCCGGCGCTCTACCAACTGAGCTACCCGTCCTTCTCTAAAGTAAAAATTATAGAGACATAATTATTGATTTTAAATTTTAATCTATCACCCCCCTTTAAAAGCAATGAAACAAAACAAATATAATTCAGATGATTTTATATGTTCATAAATTTGAAGATATATCGAGAAGAAATTTAAAGAATTATTCAGTTTCTCTAAACTTATTTTAAACATACTTTCTTAGATTTTGAAAGTTATTTTATTTATATTAAAATGTCAAGTATTTTTCAATTTTTTGGTTACTATTCTAAGATGCTTTTTACATATATTTATTTTCTCATTCCCTAAGCCTTAGAGGCTAAATTAATTTAGACATCGTGGCCTTGGACAGGAGGATGCCTTATCCCTACGCTATCCGCTTTAATTATCTCCGTCTTCCCGC
>CBDULE010000031.1:0-11524 GCA_965367995.1 uncultured archaeon
TTCAAGCAGAAGACGGCATACGAGATGTAGAGAGGTCTCGTGGGCTCGGAGATGTGTATAAGAGACAGGGGTTCTCCTTTCAAATTGAATGAGCTATAAACCCAGCCGAGTATCTCACTTAGCGCTTC
Source organism: uncultured archaeon (assembly GCA_965367995.1). GTDB lineage: Archaea > Asgardarchaeota > Njordarchaeia > Njordarchaeales > Njordarchaeaceae > Njordarchaeum. The sequence continues at coordinate 129 of CBDULE010000031.1, forward strand.
TTTATTGTATAGGATGTTATAGTGATCAACTCCCTCGATTTCTACAAGTTTCCTAGCGGTTCTATTTTCAAATGCGCCAAACGTCTTTCCAACTTCCCCCTTGTAATCAGTAAGCTTTCTAAATAGCTCATATGCCGATTCTGGTGGTGTTATCATATCATTTTTACCTACTAGAAGAAGTACATTAGCACTCGGATAAGTTGAGTTTACGACTGTTGATTCCCACACATAATATGGTCCTATTAGAATGAGAGTTGATACAGCGGGGTTGAATAGAGCAAATCTTAGTGCAGCTCTTGAACCCATGCTGTGGCCAATTACTCCAAATCTAGCTAGGTCAACATCATCCCTCTTTGCAATCCAGCTATATACAGCAAAGAGATCATTCGATATATTCGGAGCCGTTAGAGGTTCTCCGATATAATTAACTCCTCCTTCACTATCTCCATGTCCTCTATAATCCATAGCCACAACTAGGATTCCATGCCTAGCCAATTCCGTGCTTATTGCATTCATAGATTCACTTGATTGACCTAGACCATGGACAACTAGAACAGTTGGTAACTTTCCGTTAGCTCCTACTTGCTTAAATACAGTAACATGAATCTTCGTCCCATCAAAGGCTTCAACGTAATAATCTTCCTGTGCCACATTTGAGAATAAGGCGGCTCTTGCTGAAGCTGAGAAGAATATGATTAGAACAATTAAAATGACCCCAACTATGAATGACTTGGACTTAAAAAATTGCTTTAAATTCATTATTATCACCTTAAAATTACGAAGATATGGACATCCCTTCAAATTTTGAATAATAGAAAAACTAAATTTAAGCTTTCTGCAGTTTGTGTAAAAAATATTTAGAAGTTGGAAAAAATTATTATGAATCTGAAAATCATTTATGTGTAAAAACCACCATTTACACCAATAACTTGTCCAGTGATGTATCTAGCTCTATCTGAAGCAAGAAATACAACAACATCAGCTATTTCCTCAGGCTCCGCAAACCTGTGGAAAGGAATCATATCGATAAACATTTTCTTTATCTTTTCTGGTATCTTTTCAGTCATCGCAGTTTTAACAAATCCAGGAGCTACAGCATTTACATTTATTTCTCCATATCTGGCCAACTCAAGGGCTAATGCCTTTGTTAATCCTATAAGACCTGCTTTTGAAGCAGCATAGTTAGCTTGACCAATATTACCTCTTTGACCCACGACAGAGGAGATGTTGATTATTTTACCTTGTTTCCTTTCTATGAAATGATTTACGACAGCTTTAATCATATTAAATGCTCCCGTGAGATTTACATCAATAACTTTGTCCCAATCCTCCTTCGTCATTTTATGGATAAGCGCATCTCTAGTTATTCCAGCATTGTTTATCAAAATATCAATCTTACCAAACTTCTCTAAAACCTTTTGAACGAAGTTTTTAACTTGCTCCGGATCCGTTATATCAGTCTTGACATATAAAGCCTCTCTACCCATCTTTTTTATTTCCTCAACTACTGGAGTGGCATCAAGGATGTCTGCAATAGCTACATGAGCTCCCTCCTCAGCAAGTCTTAGTGCAATTGCTCTTCCGATTCCTCTCGCACCACCAGTAACAATCGCAACTTTATCTTTAAGACCGAGATCCATCATTATCACCGCTTATGAGGAGCTTTCATTTTCAATTATAAACTGCTCTAATTCCTTATTAAACCTTTCCGCATCTTCTCTATGGGGCATATGACCAGTGTTAAATACTACCAATTTCGAATTCTTTATTCTATTTGAAACACCTTTTCCAGCCTCTGGTGGGGCAATGAAATCGAATTCTCCATATATTAACAAAGTTGGGTGTTCTATCTCTAGAAGAACAGGATCGTATGTTTTAGATGTTGCAGCTTCTGCGGATTCTATATACATCTCCTTATCCGTTTGTGATATTATCCTATAAATGTCATCTTTTAACTCTTTTGGAGCTGTTGGTGCTACTGCGAATTCAGCAACTTGTCTTGCTATTTCATCCATGCTCATGTTCATAAGAACCTCTGTCTGAGCAGGAGGATACGCTGGTAGAAATGCTTCAAGCGTCAGTGTTTTGAACTTTTCCTTTGCTTTTTTATAGGTTTCAAGAACGACTAAAGCTCCCATTGAGTATCCTACGAAGTGGGCTTTTTCAACATTCTCAGCCTTAAGAACTGCTAGAACATCCTCTGCAAAATCACTCATCTCAATTCTCTTCTTCGGTATCTCAGATCTACCATGCCCTCTCAAATCTAAAGCTACGACCTTATACTTACTAGAGAAATACCTTATCTGCTCAACCCATGTTTCATGGCTTTCCCCAAGACCATGAACAAAAATTATGACTTTTTCTCCGTCTCCCTGTGCTATGTAAAAAATCTTTGTTCCATCATATGATTTTGCGTATGGCATCTTAACACCTTTTTAAATTCTAAAAAAGAGGAAAAGCATTGCAAAATAAAAATTTAGCTAAAAATGAGCCTATTCCTCCGGGAAACATTCATAAACTAGGTAACCTTCAGGGTCTCTCTTTACGACCTTAAGCTTGACCTTTATACCAACTTTTAGTTTTTTAGGATTATTTGTTCTAATCCATGTGAATACTCTAACACCTTCTTTTAGTTCGCATATACCTATAGCATAATCCTTATAATGTGAAAACGTAGTTGGTTTCACATTAACAATTGAGAATGTTATGAGCCTTCCTTCTCCAGATAGTTTAATCCATTCCATATCATCTGTTTTGCAATAAGGACAGTCAGCTTGAGGTGGAAAGTAAATTTTCCCGCAATTCTTACACTTTGTAGCGTAAATAACTCCTTCTTTCAGTCCTTCAAAGAACTTGCTTATTTTCCCTAGAGGGATGTTATACTTAAGTTTAAACTCCCTTACATCCTTCCAAATAAGTGCTCCAGTCTTATCGGGAGATATAGGCAGTGCGTTTTCCTCCATAATACTCACCATTTTTCAAGGGATAAGATACTAACAAAAACATAATGACCGGTTCCTCCTACATTGTGTGCTAGAGCTATTCCATTATTTATTGGGGCTTGTCTATTGCTTTCAACTCTTTGGAGTAGTTGGTCTCTAAGCTCCACGAACATACTTAAACCTGTTGCACCTATGGGATGACCTTTTGCTTTTAATCCTCCGCTTAGATTAACTGGAATTCTGCCACCTACATATGTCTGCTCTTCTCTAATTAATTTATACCCCTCTCCTCTTCCAGCGAATCTTAAATCTTCATAAGCCATGATTTCAGCAATTGTGAAGCAATCATGAACTTCGGCTACATCAATTTGTTTATATGGCTTATCCAAATCTATTCTAGCTTTTCTATAAGCTCTTTCTGCAGCTATTCTAGCTGATGGAATACTCAAGAAATTCTCTCTTCTAGATAAGTTAGATGATGCTGTAGCCCCTGCTATAGCTCTTATCCATACTGGTGAATCAGTGAATTTCCTCACAACATCCTCCGACGCTAGAATCACAGCTGCTGCCCCATCTGTTATTGGAGAGCAATCTAAAAGCCTTAATGGATAAGCGATGTATGGCGATTTTCTATGATCTTCAAGTGATATTTTCCTCGGAAATTGAGCTTTAGGGTTAAATGAGGCATAATAATGATTCTTAACAGCGACCCTACCTAAATCCTCTTCTGTAGCTCCGTATCTATTCATATACGCTGTAGCATAAAGTGCATAATATCCCACGAAAGATGGTCCAAAGTTCTGAAATTCCCAGAAGTAATTTCCAATTCTTCCAAGCATTTCTACAACATCTGGTGTTGCCATCTCGAACATTTTCTCTACTCCGATAGCTATCGCTATTTTAGCTTCTCCGCTTGCTACTGCCATATAAGCTGCTTTTATAGCAGCACTACCAGATGAACAAGCACTTTCAACTTTAAAGGCTTCTACTGGATTTAGACCAGCATATTCAAGTATTGGAGCAGCCGGAGACGGTTCTGAACTCCAATGTTCAAAACTGGCTATGCTAGCAAATTCTATATCTTCTTGCGATACTCCTGCATCTTCCATAGCTTCTTTTATTGCCTCCCAAGCTAACTCAGGAAAGGTAACATCAACTCTTTTTCCAAATTTTGTATAGGCTCCTCCTATTATTGCTACTCTTTTCATGAATACTCACCTCAAAGTAAGTTTTAAGAAAGATGTCTTGAGTATAAAAAGCTTGCGGAGAAAAGTCTAAAATAATTTATAGGTTAATCGAAGAAACAACCCATCTCAACATTATATCCCTTATTTTTATGATTTTCTTGAGATCAAGCCTATTCCTCTTTAATACTCCTTCAATGAGAAGGATTTCCTCTTCCTCATCTAAAGCGTTTAGGCCTCTTATGAAGTAATAGCAGACAAGGTCATATATGACATCGCTTGCGGATTCAAAATGTAGTGTTCCGCCTAAGTATAGCTTAAGTCTGAAGCTCTGTCCTCTCATCAAGCTGAGCTTATAATCTGGAATTTTAAAGCTCCTTTTTAGGAGGATTCTGAAACTTTTTGTATCCAACTTCCTGAATGTAGTATTTGATTCCTTTAACAATCTATATTTAAGCTCTATATTAGCTTTTCTAACGCATTCTTCTGATTCCTTGCTTAAGGGTCTTACAGCAATTATTGTATGTTCTCCAATTCTCTTATTTATTTTTGGACTTATATGAACGGGAATAAATTTATTAAATGTCCAGAATAACGTCAAATCTAAATATCCAGGAAAACTAGCACCAATCCAATCAACACCTTTTCTTTTAGCTAACTCAACAATCTTCCCCATTATGTAACTACCAACATGCTTCCCAATTAGCTTAGGGTGAACAGCTATGCTATAGACTCTCCATCCTTTCATCTTAGGAAATTCAACAGCCCCTGCGTATTTTAGCATCTTATCAGGAATTATATTTCCGGGCGGTGATGTTTTCATCAGTACTTTGAGCTCTTCGTCCGTCAAATTTCCTTCCTCAACAATTTCAAGACCTGCTATTGGCTTTTCATTGTATTTTATTATCAATGCGAAATAATGCGGTGCATCAGCTAGGAATAAAATTCTTTCTGGACTTGTTCTATAATGCGCGCTTGATAAGATACCCATAACAGCTTTGAGCTCTGACTCCTTCTCTCCTAAGAAATGCAAGTAAAAATTAATGGTTTCAAATTTAATTTTATCCATATTTTCGACAATTTCTGATATTTCTTTTTCTGTTAAATCTGGAGGTTCTATATCAAATAAAAGCGTGTCTTCGAGCCATTTTTCTACTGGATCATCTTCTCTATAAAATAAAGGTTCTTTTAATTCTAAACGTTCAGATGACTTATTGAAATTGTTTAAAATGGTTTCTAGTCGGTCAATGAGGCTTCTTGATGAACCACCGTAGCCATGTAAAGTGAAAATCATGATTATTTTTCTTTTTCCATGTATAAGTCTTTTTATCAACTGAGCTATAAACCCTCCTGCTTCATCTATTATAAGAACATCTGAATACATGAGTCCAGCTACCATTGGATCAGCGTATTTTACTTTTATAATTTTTGAAATAACGCTATTCTGCTCCCTTCTAAAACTTATTTCCATTATTTCTAAAACCCTGATTATTTGTTTTATAATAGTTTGAGCTTCTATTGGATCCTGTGATGTAACTATTACTTCCAAAGGCCTATTCATTAACTTCTCAAAATCAATCGAAAAAGCAACTAGAGATAGGCCAACAACTTCAGATTTACCTCTATTCCTATTTCCAATGACGAATAAGACATCACTACCATTGTCTAAGAATTCATAGATTTTCTCTAAAGCTACCCTTTGGTCTTCGGTTCTACACTCTTCATAAAAAATTCTAGAGAGATAACCTTTATGCTTCCTCTCAACTTTCTTTTCTAAGCCAATATTAACCTCCTTAATTGGTTTAATAAATTTTCTAGAAACCGCAGAATATACATAAATACCATCGAACTTCAAGCCTTTTATTATGAATCTTCTTCTTAAGATGTCTCTCGGATTTCCTTTAACACCCAGCGTTGTAAGTTTGCTGATATATTTATCCTTATCTAAATAGGAAATCGGCAAGAGTAGAAAGATTAGTCCTCCTCCTCTCACGTTATATATTATTTTACTCATTGTAGAGAGGTGAGGATAATCCCTAAGATCGATTAAAGCATTTGAAATGGGTTTCTTTTCTATTTTTTCTACTTCCTTAGGGGAAACTGAAATTTTCTCGAACATATTTATAATTGATGGGTCTTCCGAGACAACTATGGAATCTTCATCCAGGAAATCCTCGATTTCATTTAAAACATCTTGAACATCATTCCCAATTATTATAAAGAGCCTTCGCTCGTTTCTACTTCTTGCTATAGTTCTCGCTAAAGAAGCTACTTCTGAAAGTGACATAAACAATCATCCAGCTTTTACCCTAAAATATTTTTATATAATAAAACTGTGAAAAATTTTCAGTTTATGTTATTGCCTAAGATTTAAATAATGTAAATTGCTAAAAGGAATTATTAGGTAATACGTAGAAGTTTTAGAATTCCGTCGCCTTGTTCTAGATAGAATTTCCGTCGTAAATCCATGAACTACGCAGTTTTTAGATTTTCAGTCGTTTTGATTTAAAATTTTAGATATAGGTGCGAATTTATGAGGGTACGTACGCTTATATATTTATTTATAATCGTATTCATAATATTAGCCCCGCTTAATTTGCTATCTTTGAGGGATGTGAAGAATAAGGAAATTAAGTTTGCTAATGAATTGAATATCGGAATGGTAATAGCAAGTTCATCATCTTCGGATAGTTACCATCCTTATGGTTACTTTTATCATCCTTATCCAGACGTTCCTCTGAGACCTGGTGATATAGTAATAGGTCATTATCCTGGACAAGAATATACAGTAGTAGGCTACTGGTCCCATGCAGGAATCCTCCTATATTATGATGAAGACATTGGTGATTGGATAGTTGTAGAAGCTCTATACGAAGGAGTTTCTATGAATACTCTTACTGAATTCATGTCGAGGTATAGTGATGTTATCATCCTAAGGGTCTATGGAGTAAGTGATGATGAGGCCTATAATGCTGCACTATTTGCTTATTATAGATTGGGATATCCTTATGATTACAATGGTTACTATAAGCAGGTTTATGGTCCTAGCTACTACTGTTCAGAGTTAGTTTGGGCAGCTTACATGGCAGAAACAGGAGTTGATATTGACGCTTATTACTGGCTCCCTCAGAATTGGTATGGTGTTCTCCCTGGAGAAATCGTAGCTGATTCGGATACATATGAGATTTGGCGGTCTAATCTTGAGGGATAAAAAACAAGGATAACAGTAAAATAATCAAAAATTCATAATATCTTTTAAACTTAGCATTGAGGGAAAAGTACAATGGTTGACGGGAATGATTACATCCTAGAAACAAAGAATCTCACTAAGAAGTTTGGGGATTTAGTTGCAGTTGATCATGTTAATCTAAAGGTTAAGAGAGGGATAATTCACGCTATAATTGGTCCTAATGGTGCAGGAAAAACAACTTTATTTAACTTAATATCTGGTGTTCTTAAGCCTACAGAAGGAAGAATATTTTTTGAAGGAAGAGATATAACCGATTTGCCTCCTCATAAAAGAGCTGATTTAGGAATTGGAAGATCGTTTCAAATACCAACCTTATTCTCAAATCTAACGGTTCTTGAAAACATAAGACTCGCGATTCAAGCCAAGTATAAGAACATAAGTAAGAAGATTTTCTCTGATGCCACTAAATATACTGATTTGATGAGGGATGCTCTGAGAGTTCTTGCAATTGTTGGTATGTATGGTAAAACATCCATTATAGTTAAAAGCCTTCCTCTTAGTGAAAAAAGAAAGCTTGAAATAGCTCTAGCAATAGCCAGAGATCCAAAATTAGTTCTTCTAGATGAGCCCACAGCTGGAATCTCAATAGAAGAAATTCCGATGATAACTCAGGTTATAAAGAGGATAAAGTCACCAAATAGGACGGTTATTGTGGTTGAGCATAAGATGAACGTTATTCTTGATATAGCTGATTGGATAACTGTTATGGATAAGGGTAAAATAATAGCAGAGGGGACTCCAAAAGAAATTATGGAAAATGAGAAAGTCCAAGAAGTATATTTGGGTGAGATATGATGATGGTAGATAAAATATTGATTGTTGATGACGTTCACACATATATTGGAGAATTCTACATCCTACAGGGCATATCTTTTTCAGTAAAAAAGAATGAAATTACAGCTATTTTAGGGAGAAATGGTGCTGGAAAGACAACATTAATGAGAACGATAATAGGAGTGTATAAACCTGCCAGAGGGAGAATCATATTTAAGAATAATGATATCACGAAGCTTCCAACTCATAAAATCGTTAAATTAGGCATTGCTTATGTTCCTTCTGAACGTGCTATATTTAATGAACTCACAGTTGAAGAGAACCTCAGATTAGCTTATAGAGGGCCAAAAGAAAAATTTGAAAAGAAGGTAGAAGAAATCTTCGAATTATTCCCAGATCTTAAAAGATTTTATAAACAGAGGGGAAGAAACCTAAGTGGTGGTCAACAAAAAATGCTAGCAATAGCGTGTGGATTGATCAATGATGTCGATCTTCTAATGCTAGATGAACCTTCTGAAGGTCTAAGCCCAAAGTATGTCCTAGAACTCTTTAGTGCGATAAGAGATTTGAGGGAAAAAACAACAATTCTAATCGTTGAGCAAAACTTTGCTGTTGTCAAGAAAATAGCTGATTACAGCTATATTATTGACAATGGGAAGATTGTTGCTGAAGGGCCAATGGAAGAAATAGCTTCTAATAAAGAGCTTCTGAGGAAGTATTTAGGTGTTGGGAAATGAGGTGTTTATTGTATGAGGAAAGAGGAAATCTTTTGGTGGACTTTAGCAATTATAACGGTTTTATACAATCTTTTTATAGCGCCTCAGATATCTTTCCAACTTGGAGCTCAGCTTATGGATTTTGAAGATATTTACCTTCCATTACTATATCATCTGGCTCCAACAATATTGTACATACTTTCTTCAGCAATACTATTGATATTTTTAATTAGGGCTCTCATAGCGATTCCAGAAGAGAGGCTAGAAATAGCGATGTCATTTCTCACGTTTCTTACATTTTTGCTTATAGCTTTTATAATTAGGGCAATAGCAATAAGTATAACATTTTTAGAGAAAAGCGAAAGAATTATTCTCTTGGGTTTAATTCTTGTGCCTATATCTTCCTCATCGGCAATATTGAGGAGTTTGATAGTTGTAGCGTTATACTTTTTACTAAAGTATTCTAGGTTAATGGCCGGATATGGAGGATTTAAAGGATTTTCAAAGCTCTTAATATACTTAATAATATTAAGCTATATCATCTTAGCATCATTACCATACAATTGGTGGTTTCTACTACCTCCCGAGGGTGCAGTAAATATTCAGATATTTTCTATACTAATTTATTTTGCAATATCTTATTCATTTCTTATAATGTCTATAGTCTTTCTAGCCTTGAGAAGAGCTAGAGAAGCGAATATTGTATTAAGGAAAAGGCTTTCAATACTAATAACATCTTTAATGATCTTTACTATCGTCTTTATAGCGGAAGCCTTATTTATCTTTAGCTGGATAATACCATTAATTGGTAGTATTATCGGAATAATCTCGATTGTCTTAATGTTGCTTGTGTTTATTAACCCAAGCTGGTTTGAAAAAAGAATTATTAAAAGAGGTGCAATATAATGGATGGCTTTAAGATACCTTATGAGGGATTTTGGATTAATAATTGGATAGCTAGAAGAGCTGAGCTAACTCCAAATTGGATAGCATTAATTGATGATGTCGAGGGAGATAGGAGGATAACATTTAAGGAATTCAATGAGCGAGTTGACAAAGTAGCTGGATATCTTAAATATAACTTAGGGGTGAAAAAGGGAGATGTAATAGCAATACTTTCCTGGCCTAGAATAGAAATGCTTGATGTTCTTTTTGCCTGTATGAAGCTAGGTGCTATATATCTCCCAATAAATACGAGATACACTGTAAGGGAGATTAAAGAGGTAATTATTGAGGCTGAGCCAAAGGTCTTTTTCTTCGAACCAGAATTCAAGGATAAAATTGATGAGCTGGCTAAGGAATTCAAATTTAAAGCTATAGTCATCGGAGATTTGGAGGGCTATATAAAATATAAGGAGCTTCTCGAACATGAAAACAAGCTTGAAGAACCGGAAACAGTTGATCTTGAACATCCAGTAATGCTAATTCAAACAGGAGGAACAACAGGAAAGCCGAAATTAGCTATAATAAATCACAGACATATTTTATGGAACATCGTGAATACTGTTAGAGATTTAATAGTTCCGGGAGATACCACGATAACCGCGTTACCATTCTTCCATGTTGGAGGGTTCGTTTATACTCTGCCTTTACTGTTTTGGGGAGGAACAAACATAATAATGAGAAGATGGAATGTTGATAAGTTCATAGATCTAGTTGAGAGGGAGAGACCAACATTTCTCTTCTTAGTGCCAGCACAGCTTAACATGCTTATTAAGAACAAAAGATTTTGGGAAGCTGATTTTTCATCAGTGAGGTGGATTACTAGCGGAGGAGCAGCATTAACACCAAGCTTAATCAAACAAATATTCAAGAAAGGAGTTGTTCAGAAACAAGGTTATGGTTTGACGGAAATGGGGCCTGGAGTCTTCGCATTAGACCCATGGGATGCTGAAAGAAAGATGGGTTCAATAGGAAAGCCAAACATGCTTGTAGAGGTTAAGGTTGTAAAAGAAGGTAAAGAAGTCAAGAGACCTGGAGAGGAAGGTCTTATGCTCCTTAGAGGTCCGTCATTGTTTGGTGGTTATTGGAAGAAAGAGGATAAAACTAGGGAAGCTTTCATAAATGGATGGTTTAATACTGGTGATATCGTAAGGTTTGATGAGGAAGGATATTTCTGGGTTGTTGGAAGGGAGAAAAATATCATAAGAAGTGGAGCGGAAAACGTATTTCCAGAGGAGCTTGAAAAACTTTTATTAGATCATCCAAAGATAGTTGATGTTGTAGTTATCGGCGTTCCAGATGAGAAATGGGGAGAAGTTCCTAAAGCGATAATTGTCTTAAAAGAGGGAGAGAAAATAACAAAGGAGGAAATCATTGAATGGCTGAAGGATAAAGTAGCTAAATATAAGATACCTAAATATATTGAGGTAGTTGACAAAATACCAAGAACAGAGACTGGAAAAATCTCAAGAAAAATGATATCAAAATTATTTGGAGAGCCAAAAGATAAGCTTTGAGGTGAGGGTCATGCCTTACGCATTAATTAATGGTGTTAGAATCTACTATGAGGTTCATGGAGAGGGAGAAC
>CBDULE010000032.1:0-10921 GCA_965367995.1 uncultured archaeon
GATACGGCGACCACCGAGATCTACACCGTCTAATTCGTCGGCAGCGTCAGATGTGTATAAGAGACAGGTAATATATTCTTAATTTCTGAACAAAAATGGTTCAATTTTTGATGATAATAATGACATTTGTTAATTATTTTAAGACTCTAGGAGTTTTATCACGAGGATGATCAAAACGATTGTTGGAGCTGACCCATTCAGGTTATTAACTAAGGGGGAGATTTATAGGATAAAGAAGTTGAATCCGGAGCTAACTGATTTCCTTAATGATGTTGAAGAAATCATGGAATTAGAGGATTCAGTAAAAGGGCTTGAGCTCGCCATAGACTTATTTAAGCAGTATAAGGATGAGAAAGATTTTGAAGGATTTCGCTCATATGTATCATCTCTATTAGTAATTTATATGCTCGTTAAGGCTGTTGAGAAGAAGAGTATAATTTCAAGACAGCTTGGATTTTATCCCGATTTTGATTCTATTTTGCTTGCTATATTAAAATTAATTGAAAAGGATGAGGACTCAGCTTTAATACCGATAGAAAAAATTAAGAATAGTGTGTTTGGAAGCTTTTTTACGAATGAGCTTTTAGCAGAACCAGCTTTTATTGCGATTTTATACCTCATAGAATTATATACTGGCAAACCCTCAAGCTCAATAAAGGCACTTTCAACATATATTAAAATGGAATCTGACAGGGAAAGAGTAGAGCTTATCGTGTCTTTGACATTGAATAAATTGTTAAAAAGAATAAAGATTGATGGAAATCTAAGAGATGAATTTGATCTTGCATATACATTGACTTTTGGTCTTCCTAGTGAAGAGATTATTAAAGCGATAAACATAGTACTACTTGATGCTGTGGAAAAACTTGATTCGCTTGATGACAACTTTATTCTTAGTTTAATCAATATAGTTGCGCAGATGAGAGCTATAATTGGAGAAGTGCATATTGATGGAAAAGTTATTGAACTAATTAAGAAATCGAAATCAGAGCTGAAAGAATTTTTGTTGAGATTGATAGAAGGAGATACTCCTGATATTAATGACGCACCACCTTCTTATTTATACGACCTAGTAATTCCATTAGCAATTCTTGGTAAAGATGTGTCAGACATCATCGTTTCTTCTTTAGACGCGTATACTGTAATTAAATCATTAGAATTTACCTTGAGAAAAGTTTTGGAGGTAAATGCCAAGAGAGCAATATCAATACTGGATGTGATGATTAAAATAGCAAAAGCGCATTGGACTCGAATCGAAGCTCAGACAATTCTTTCAATATATAGGCTCCTCCTTCTGGCAAGCGGTCTTTATGATAAATCACTGATTTTGAGATATCCTAACATATTCATAAGAGGATTTATCCTCAGCAGATACTATGAAAGTGAGTTGTTTCAAAGAGCATCATTTGCACTTCTTCTAAAGAGCTTGAGTTATTTCGATGATGTAGAGAAACTTAAGGTATTCTCAGAGGCTACTTATGGTTTAAAGAACAAGGAAATTGAAGCTCTTAAGATATTTATTAATGCTAGAATTAAAATGTTATCTGGCGATATCGATAATGCTTTAGAACTATTTGAGAAAGTAGAAAAGATGGCTGAGGATCTTGACGATATCCTTTACTGTTACTTTATGCTCGAGATTAACAGGAATTATCTTAAAATGGGCATGTACGAGAGAGTTGACGAGTCTTTGAAGTATTTAAAATGTCCATTATATGAAACATTAGGGAGAGATATAGAGTATACTAGGCTTAGTCTATTAGTTGAAGCTTATCTAGCTATGAGTAGATTTGAAGAAGCTGAAATGATGTTAAATGAGCTTGAAGAGATGTTGAGAAAAGAGGCTAGAAATCAAATAATTTTTAGCGAGGGTATTTCTGAGATTTTAGCTACTAGAGCAAAAATAGAGCTTATGAGGGGAAATTATGAATCAGCGCTTGAGCTTATAAACCAAGCCATTTCAATTGTCTCAGATTATGGCATTAAATTGAAGGAATATGAGCTCCTCAGGGCTAATATATTAGCTAAATTAGGAGAGAAAGATGAGATTATGGACACTCTTAAGAACATAATAGAAAGCGAGTATGACGCGAGAATGAAAGCTAATGCGTTACTTATACTCATAAATGCTGATCCTAAATGGGTAGATTTAAGCATAAAATTTGTAGAAAAATCAATTGAAGAAGGAAAAATTAATGATGTTAGAAGATTATTGTATTTCATGTTAAATAGACTTATAGATAGAGATAAAAACTTCATAAAACTATGTAGAATCTTGCCTATAATAGAAAAAAATCTAAATCATATAGTTAATATCAGGATGAGAGATGTTATCAGTTCACAAATTGAAATAGCAAAAACCATCTGTAATGAATGAAAAATCAGCGAGTAGGGGCTTCATCACGAATTCTCAGCCCCGGAACGATTCATCATATGAGGGTATATCTTCTACAAAAAATTATTAAATAGATTATGGATATAATACTTTTACCTATTATGCTTGAAAAAAGATTTTACATGAAAGCACACATCTAGGCAACTTATTTATTTTCCTATGCAGTCCTTGTTTTTGTTGAATATATTAACACTCTTAATAAAGCCATATTCTTCCTAAAATACTTATCCGAGAATATTAAGCGAAAGTTTCTCAAGCATTTCCTGTAGGAGATATTTTCGCTAAAGTTATTAAGCATATATGAGATTCTTAAGATTATCCCTATCATCTGGTAGCTCAGAGGGATGACATTTGAAAAAGGTATTCATAATTATATTATCATTGTCATTAGTTTTAGTTATACCTTTTTGGGAGGATTCTAAGGATATAAAAGTCACTTATTTTAAAGGATTCATTGATGATAAGCTAGAGAAATCTCTATTCCTCGATTCTAGTTTTGTCCTAAACTATTCAATTGAGGAAACAAACATCGTTGTTGCCGTTAATGTATCCATAAATGAGGATTTATTAAGTTACATCAGCAAAGGAGTTGGACTCGTTATCATACCTGGATTAAAAACATATAATAGTTCATTACTAAAAAATCTCTTCAACAAAATCGAGTTCGTCAAATATTTCTTTAATGCAACGACGGAAAATTCGCTTCAATTTGAGCATCAAGAAGGCAAAGATCCAATTGTTAACTATATAACCTGGACATCAGCCCCTAGGGTTAGAGAAAGGCTCTTGTTAGACGATCCAAAAGTGAAGGCTGAGGCTCTCATATATGGAATGAGAATGGATAATGGAGAAAAGGAAACATTGATATGGAAAATCCAGTACGGAAAAGGAATAATTCTGATTCTCTCAGCAATCGTAGGCAATGGTTATAATGAAGATTTCCAATTTTGGCCATATTTTAATTATCTGCTATACGCTATGATGATGGAATCAGCTGGAAAGACACCATTAAGATACGAAGATTGGCCTTATTCTCCTGTTCCTCATGAGAGAGAAAGGATATTATTGCTTGTCATACCAACAATAGCCCTGATAATTTCTTTAATCGTCTTCTTTCTCGTTAGGGGGTATTCCAGAAAGAATCCATTAAGAAAGGAGGATTTAGGAGCATTTACTCAAATGATGACCGAAAAGGAGGGTAAAATTAGCGAGTGGGAGGATATAGGATTTCATCGACAAGTAGCTAGTTTATTATATTTAGGAATACTTGGAGTAATGGCCACTCCTATAGCAATACTATGGGGTGCTCTTCTATATAAGATGCTTATAAAATACCCTATGGTTCAGGGAATGCTTGATTGGACTATAAATCTCTTCAATGCTCTTTGGTTTGCATTTGATTTTGGGACGTCATATGCGTTAGTTAAATATTTATCTGAATATAGGGTCAAAAAGCCAGAGGAAGGGATAAAATATGTTCAATTCTTTGTATGGTGGCAGTTTATCACTGGAATCATCCAGGTATTCTTAGTCACAAATATCTCAGCGAGATACGTTGTTCATTTAGACATAGCATATATGTCATGGGTATTCATAACATATAGCCTTATCCAATACCCAGGAATTTTCATGGTTGCTATTTTTGTCTTTAGAGGACTACAAAGGTTTGACCTAGAGCAGCTATTTAATATTTTGTATACCATAGGTTTCTCAATGATATTTCCCGCTATTATTGCATATTATTACAGAGAGGAAATAGCGACAAACATAATATTCGGAGACATGCTAAACACGGTAATTGGTTTCATGTTGGGACTTTATATTGGAAACTGGATGTTTTTAATAACAACGATTGTAGTTATGAAGAAGTTAAAAATACCGCTAAAGGCAATATTTAGAATCGATTTTGACTGGAATGTTATAAAGAAGGCTCTTTCATTTGGAGGAAAAAGCATGATAGGAGATACAGTTGTAGCCGCTGTCTACTCTATTCAAGTTCTTCTTGTTGCTAGGTATATTATAAACTACCAAGAATGGCAGGGTTTTTATAGTGTAGCAATGAGTTTATCATGGATAGTAGCTTGGATTACGGCTTTTACAGCTTCAGTTCTTCCAGCAGTTTCTGAGGCATATTCGAGAGGTTTTAAGAAGCTAACTCAAGTGTATATAGCTGAATCGTTTAGATATGGTTATGTAATAATAACATGGCTCGTACTTTGGATTATTCTTATAAGGGATAAAATAGTATTGGGATTCCTTGGTCCAGCATGGCGACCTGTCATCAATCTTTTATTGTTGGCTATGATATTTCAGTACCTAGGTCCTCCAGCGTGGATTAATGATGTAGCTCAATTAGGAGCTGAGAGACCAGGATTAAGGGCCATTTTTACAGCTTTAGAACAATTCCTTAGATTAATACTTCTGTACGTCTTTCTAGCAATTTTAAACTTGCAAATGTACGGAGTCTTTTACGCTTATATAATCGCCTTATTTGTTAAGGATATAACAACAACATTAGCTACGCATCTAAAGATTGTAAGGGTAAAGATCCTTTGGTGGCGAACATTTATATCATCAATATTAGGATTCATCATAATCGCAATTCCTTTATTAGCACTAATAAACTTTTTCTGGGGATTATTCTATGGAAAAACCGTAATTATATTAGGAAGCACTTTTAGCGGGAACTTAATAGCTGGTGGTATTTCCGTAATAATAGCTTTCTCCTCAATATTGATATATCTTCCAGTTTTAGTGTTCCTAGGTTCATGGAATGAAGTCACATTTAAGGACTTCAAAAAAGCATTAAATTTGCTTGGACTGATGAGAGTAGCTCTTTTGCCTGCGTTAAAATTAATGGAGGTTTTAGCTAAGGTTAGTCCATTATTCAAAAAGGTACCCCAGCTATATTATGAAGGTCTAGAAGAAGCTAAAGAGCTAATGAAGATAAAAAAAGAAATTCTAATAACTTAATCTACTTACTAAAAACTTTATGATGCTTGCAATAACCCTCTCCTCTCAAGCTCCTTATACATCTTTTCTTTGAGGCTTATCCCCCTATAATTGTTGCTTTGTATATACGCCTTATATATGTCTCCTTTTTGCCTATATGTCTTGACTGTATTACTCTTGTGTCTGTTATGGCTAGCATATTCAGGTTATTCGTGCCTAGGGATGAGGATTGTGTAAGATTTCTAGAGGAGTTGAGATGGAAGAATGGCGTTAAATGCCCATACTGCAAGTCAGAGAGGGTCAAGAAGAATGGGACTACAACTAGAAATGGCGTACAGCTACAGAGGTACAAATGCAATGACTGTGGCAGAACTTTCACCATCTTAACGGGCACGATATTTGAGAAGAGGAAGCTGTCTCTCGGAGAGATGTTCTACATTATAAAGAACTTCCCTAAGTGGTCTATTAAAGAGATTGCCGCCCAGCTTGGTATTGACTATGATGACGTCCATAGCTTTATCATGGATGTCATGAGTGTTGCCGATGGCGAGGTTAGCCTCGAGAAATTAGCTGTAACCATTGAGATTGACGAGGTATACGTCAACTCTGGCGAGAAGGGTAAAAAAGGGGGCTGAGTTCAAAGAGGCGCTCTAAGGGTAGGGGAACATATGAATCGGGCAGACCTCCAGTACTAACCATCAAGGAGAGATATACTGGTAAGGTCAAGTTTATTGTCATGACTAGATTGTCTATTGATGCTGTTAATTCTGTTATTAAGGCTAATGTTGATGGTCGTATTGAAGTCTATACTGATGAGTATGGTATCTATAATGGCTTGCTAGAGCTTGATTTTGTCATCAATCACGAACGCGTTAATCATTCTAATGGAGAATTTGCCAAGGATGGTGCATCCATCAATGGTTGTGAGGCTATACATTCTTGGCTTAGAGTCTTCCTTAAGATTCATAGGGGCGTGAATAGATATAATCTCCAGCTATATGTCTCCTTCTTCTCATTCTATCATAATCACGATATCCGCTGGCTAATCATGCTTATTGAATCCTGTTTAAACTGGCGTAAGGAAGAGGCTAGAAGACATAGAGAAGAAATAAGACCAAAAGAGGCAAATATATAAGGCGTATATACAAAGCAACAATTATATGGGGATAAGCCTTCTTTGAAATATTTTATTGCTTTTTGCATAAATTCTGGTGATATTTTTCCCCTTGGAGTAGGTGTTTCAAATATTCTCTTAGGCAATTTTAATTTATCAATATCAAATCCTTCTCTTATCTTCAAAGCATATTTATTAAAGTAAATTTCCCAACCAAGCTTTTCCAACTCCTCTTCACTCATCTCTATACCGAGAGGCTTAAGTGCTTTAGATACCATCTCAGGAGTGTATATCTTTCTTGCGAAGAAGCAAATTACTAGACTTGATAAAATTTGTCTCCATGCCTCCTCCCTCATAAGGGCATCGATGGTATCCTCAGGAGGAATTTCCTCTCCAATATGTTTCTGGTCAAAGCTATATCCAGCCATATCAAGATGGCTATGCCTTGAACCTAAAAGAAATCCCAAGTGAGCTGCTGGTCCAGTATGATAACCAGGCATCTCGCTTCCCGCAAAAACTAATGCAAATTCATCGCCTCCATATTTATTAACAGCGTAATTCAGCCCTAT
This sequence comes from uncultured archaeon, assembly GCA_965367995.1. Taxonomy (GTDB): domain Archaea; phylum Asgardarchaeota; class Njordarchaeia; order Njordarchaeales; family Njordarchaeaceae; genus Njordarchaeum. The sequence goes on from CBDULE010000032.1 coordinate 7,031, forward strand.
AGCTAGAGCTCTATAGAAATCATTTGGCTGTTCTATAATGTAATCTATAGCTTTTAGATAATTTTCCCAATTGCCAAATTCTAGCTTTATAAGCGTCTCTTTTTCGGTTATTAAACCTCTTTCTGAAGCCTCAGTAGCCCATGATAGAATGACTCCAGTACTTATCGTATCCAATCCATATCTGTTTAATTTTTCAATGATCTTAAGCATACCAACAGGATTTTTGATTTCTAGCAAGGTCCCAGTCGAGTAGATAGGTTCATAATCATAAGCGGTAAAATTAGTTTTGTAAAAATAAGGGTCTTCCTCATATTTTTCTCTCCATATAGCTATATGTACACAAGCAACTGGACAATGCGAACACGCTACTCTTCTACCTAAGTAGTTCTTAGCCAAATACTCGCCGCTTAGATATTCTGCTTCTTTATAACTTGTTTTCTGGAGATTTCTAACTGGAAGAGCCCCTAATTTATTTAATGGTATGACATTTAATGATGTTCCTAGCTCATGGTATTTCTTCATTAAGGGTGTTTGAGTTGCCATCTTAAATATCTCATTATAGATCTCTCTGTATTCTCTCTTATTCTTAACGGGAAGCTTTATTCTTTCACCTATTATTACAATCGCCTTAAGCTTCTTAGCACCCATAACACATCCTAAACCTAATCTTCCAAAATTTCTATATGTCTCAGTAACAGCTGTAGCATATCTTATTAGTTTCTCACCAGCTATTCCGATTCTGATTATACTTCTCATACCCGTTCCAGGCTCATTCTCTCTTATAATCCGCCCAACAGTTATTGTTGATCTCACCCCCCATAGAGCTCTAGCGTCTCTGAAGTAAACTTTATCTTTCGTAATTGTTATGTAAATTGGAATATTACTAGCTCCTCTAATTACAATAGCTCCATATCCTGCCAATCTTATAGCAAGAGCACTTCTACCTCCAGCATGACTTTCTCCCCAGTTACCAGTTAATGGACTTTTGAAAACTGCGACTGTTTTAGATGCCATTGGATAATATCCAGTTAAGGGTCCAACAGCAAATATAATTACGTTCTTCTTTGGATCCATTGGATCTATTCCCTTTGGGACCTCCTCTTTATAAAGCGCTGTTGCTACCCCTACGCCTCCTAACCATTTATCAAATAAATCGTCTCTTCTTTCAACCCAATAAGTCTTCTTCGATAGATCAATATAAAGAACTCTATCTAAGTATTTCATTTTTTACACCTCTTCAATACCTATAACACCATAAGGACAGTAATCAACACAATATCCGCAATGAGTACAGATTAAAGGTTTGTGCAGCTCTGAATCCCAGAAAACGGCTCCGATTGGACAAGCATGAACGCAGTTTCTACATCCAATACATTTATGAGCTATAAGAAGAACACCACCTCCCTTTCTAGGAATTAACGCTTTCGTAGGACATACTGCTGCACATGGTGGATCCTGACATGCTCTACATACAATAACAGTAAATCCTCTTTCAAAACCACCTACACTTCTAACATGTATAGCTGCTTTATATAATCCACCATCTCCAAATTTTCTAGAACATGCATACATACAACATTGACAATCCACACATTTATCTATATCAATAACAGCAAGCCTTTTAGCCACCTTTAACACCAGACATTAGGTGGCACTGTAGTATATTACTGTGTTATGACCTTATAAGAAATTGTTATATATCTATTTACATACGTATTAATGTTTAAACCAAGATTATTTTTTTCTAAGAATTCTCTTCAACTTTGACAAATTATCTTTAATAATAAAAAGCTGATTTTCTGGTATCGCTCCAGATATTAGCATGTTTACGAAAAGAATCTCATCATCAAGCTGAGCAAATTTGGTTAGATCCTTAATTTTCCATCGAAAAATAAGCCCCTCATAAAAATGGATGCTATATTCCATACCAAAAATATAATCATCATCGAAGAAGAAATCATAATTAAGAGGCTTTGACGGCTTAGGAACATAATTCTTTAGTGGTTCAAACCTGACATTATAGCTTGATAAAACTGAGGCAATTGCTCTCCTTAGTTTCATACCAGAATTCTGGATGAGTAAGTTTAGGGCTTCATTTGCTCTCATAGAGAAAAATAAACTGAGAATTCTATCTATGACGTAGGCTGGTAGCTCTTCAAGAGCTTTTAATACAATTGCTACAAATGGGGTCAACGTTGGAATTTCGACTTTAATTCTGTTCCTTTCTAAGAATGCTATAATCTCATTATAAGGGACATCGATTCTTATTAACCTACAAGCAAATAAGGAAGAGAGAATCTCGCCAATGATTCCTAAGCTCGTTCTGAATAACCTATAGTATACCCAATAAGCGAGATCATGCATAATTAAAAACGAGGAAAGATTAACCCAATCATCTCTTCTCGGATTTGCATAAACAATAATGTCAGTGCCATTAGTATAACTTAAGAAGGGTACATATGGGGATGCAAGGTAGAGAATGAACATCAAACTAGTAGGTGGTGCAAGGATGATTAAATTATCAAAGGTAGATATTCTTCTATAGATCTCAGTAGGGATAAGCTTATACTTCATAGCAAGCTTGAAAGATTCTATAAATTCTCTACAATTAATGTCATATGAGGCTTCCAAGGCCCTAGAGCATCTGATTTTATTTGCGAGTTCTAACAAAGTTCTAACCATACTAATAACCACTTAATGCAAAGTTATCTTGAAATTAAGATTAATTGGAAGTTAGAATTATAATTTTTAAATAAAAATCAGAAATATCTCGAAATCCATTCTGGCCATATAATTGATATAGAAACACCTAGAAATGCTAAAAGAAATAGAGCATTTGATAAGATTATATACGGCGAATAAGTCATTGGAATAAAGCCATCCACTACCCAAAAGATTAGGGAAAGTATTATTAGAATATTTGATGCCAAGAGAATCCCCATCCTAATCTTCTTAGATTTATCATTAGAACCCATTATCCTACTGATGACCTCTCTAATAATTATTGTTGCTGGTATCGAGAAAGCTAAGAATAAGGATATCCTGGCTAATATTTTTATAGGAGTGACGAACTCTAAATAATTGCTATAATTGTTATCTGGATGAATGCATAGTAATCCTACAATTATGTAAAGCAGAAGCGCGATATATGCATAGGAATCCTTGTATTTATTGGACATTTTTAACCCCCAAAGCATGTAAAAGTAGGCTGAAAATGCCATTATATTAACGAAAATGGCAGTGGCAATGGGATCTATATATCTCACATTCCCCAAGAGAATGAAAGTTACCTCTGTTGTTCCAAAGAATAGCAAGTCTATAGCCCTAACGGCGGCGAATAATAATGCTACAGGTATCAAAAAGAACGTTATTAAGAGATCTTCCATAATCCATTGATCTTTCGGAGCCAGAATTTTATAGGTTGAATATAAGTAGTAGTCTATAGTGCCAATCATTGTTAATAGTAATATTATTCCTATGATTGTCGCTATAGGCAGAAGAGGATTGTATTCGCTAGCTTTCATGGGTAGGTATATTTTATAATCGACAATTAATGTTGAAATTGAAACAATTATTAGGGCAAGTATAGCTAATGTCTCTGGGCTTATACGACCCATGGTTAATACCTACAAAAGTAAGAATCTTTAAAATTTGCTAAAAACTAAAAAGCTGAAATCTATTAATCAAAGTGGTTCACAATCAAATATCAATTTTGTGTTATATTATTGATCTCTGCTTATATAAGAGTAATTGAAATGTTATTTTTCTTTCAGAAGTCTATGTTAAATCTCCACAACCACAAAATACATCATGGATTATTGAATATAAGTCATAGAAGTTATAGCCCTGGGTTGCAGAAATAGCTACGACTCTCGTTGGTGGAAGGAATTC
>CBDULE010000033.1:0-10914 GCA_965367995.1 uncultured archaeon
ACATCACTATTCCTCGAATATGAGACCTATACAGTATTACAACAAAGCAAATTACTCTATTTAAGGATAATTTTCAATTCATAATTATGCATTACAATATAATTCTCGAAAAAGATCAATAATAAAGAAGGCGAAGTCCAAATATCTTCCCCTTGTTAGGAGAACTAGCTTATTTTTATTTAAATATTTAGATGACGGAGTATATACTTAAGCCGTGTGCGTTTGGATGAAAGTGCGGCAGGTGAAAGACAGGAAAATTTTTAAAGGGGAATTGTTGGGATAAAGAATAGAGCTTAGAGACGAGATGAGAAATTCGTAGAATAAGGAAAATCCTAAAAAGGAATTGAAACTGCTTTATTTCCCAGGTATTATAATTGATGTAGATAATAATAGATGCATTTTCTTAGAATAAAGAAACTCCTAGATAGGAATTGAAACAAAATAATATCGAATATTCTCAACATATAAGTCGTGCCTATAGCATCATAGAATAAAGAAATTCCTGCAAATAAGGAATTAAAACTATTTTAGGCAAATAGCTACTTTCATCAGCTCTTTTCCTAGGTAAATAGAATAAAGAAAATCCTAGAAGGGAACTAAAAGCCTTTTTAGATGATGTCACTAAAGTTCCTATCTACATGTCGTATTTTCGTTTATAGTTTTCTACTCCATGAGTATTTTCTAAGAATGTTTTAAAGACTTCTGGTTAGGGCGGTGATATGGCTTAAAGCTTTAGCTAAAAATGCTTTCTTTGCTTTTTCTAATACTTTTTCTATTTCCTCATCTGATGTTTTTTCCGCAATCTCACTTAGTTTACTTATGTGTTTTTGGGCTTTTTCTTTCTCATCCTTTTTTACGAGTCCGATAATTATGTTTGCGAGACATTTCGCATAGTGGCGTATTATGTTAATGTCGTTTATATCCTTGATCATTCTTTCGAGCTCGTTTAGGTATCTCTCTGCTATTTCTGGTTTATTATTTCTCGAGAAGAGTGCTGTGATATTTAGTATTCCTATTACTTTCTCCCTCAGTATTTCGATATTATCCTCTCTTATCTCTAATACATACTCCGGTTTTTCCGTGATTTTTGATGTTCTGGTATACGTTTTTAATATTCCAATTTGTATCCTTGGTTTATTTCTCATGTCCTTTACTGCTTCTCCAAATGCTTTCCATCCAATTCTTTCAATCTCTCTTATATAATCTGCTTTCTCCTCTAATCCTAATTGATAATCTATTCTTTCAAAAATTTCTTCTAACTCATCTCTATATCTATCATCGATATCATCTAATTTTCTTCTTACTAAAATCTCATATAGTGCTCTTTGATATAGAGAGTGCTTTGGCACATAGGCATGTCCATAAGCCTTTCTCAGCCATGTCTTAATTATCAACTTAGTGGAATTAGCAGTCTTTAGACTACTCCCTATTTTCCTTGACCAGCACTTCAGAATCTTTTTTATATGTTCTTCATGAATCAGGGTGCATGTTGTTAATGGATTCTTTTCCGCTTTTAACCACTTTGCTATTGTTGCTAACGTTAGGATTTCTATGGCTTCCCTCGCCGTTCTCAGAATCGTCCTTGCTACCAGACTCTTAAAGCTTCTCGGCACTTTTTCTAGGTATTTCTTCCAATTCTTCGGTCTTTCCCTGAGTAAATCATTAACCATAGCAACTACGTATAAGGGAAGCTTCTCAGCCTTTTTTATCAAGCCAGTAGCCGTTTCTATTGGAATTAAGAGATGTGCGTCTTGTAAGCGTCTTAGTAAGAGATCTATAAGGAATTCTATTGGGATTTTCTCTCGCCTCATCTCATACACTTTCAGTTTTGGAATGTTCTCCAGCCTCCTCCTTGCTTTCTGGTATTCGTAGTCTCGCATCGTTATTACCATTTTCTCTCCTCGGAGGAGATCTTCGGTTATCTCGTTCTCCTCGAGATCATCAATGATCTTTACAGCATCTGGAAGCTTATTCATCTTCTCTATAGCATTTCTTCTATCAAATTTTCTAACCACTATGATATTTTCACCACGCTTAAGTAGCTTTTCCACGATCGGTATTAGAGTCTTCGTCTTTCCTATCCCAGGTTCTCCGCGAATTATTACATTATAACCGTTAATAATGTCCCTCACAACTTCATTGGCTATTTCTTCTTGTTGATTATTCGTCGTAATGTATAATGTATCCATTAGTCCAATCACAGACTCCTTAAGATCCCTCACATCAGCTATTGGGGATAAGCCTTCTATGCACTCACACGTTATCTTATGCTCTAAGGGAATTACCACATGCCCCTCATAAGCCCTAATCTCCATTAGTAAATATACCTCGGGGGAGTAAAGGATAGCTCTTAAGAGTATCTTATTCTCAACGTTACTTCTCAATGGTCTTTGTACAACGATTTCATTCTCATAAACTTTAACATGGTTATCAATGGGTTCTATTACCACCTTCCCAGTAGCTCTATAGCTTATTCTAATCGGCGGTTTTAAAATCACAGGAGTCTCCACCACAAGAAGGAGATCAACAATATTTAAGCGCTTCTTCACTTCCTCTATATGAGCTTTTACATTAACGTCTTGTCGCAATATTAATTTCTCACATAGAACGAAGGGAGGTTCTTGATCAATCTTTGCAAATAACTTCATAAGAAAGCCTTCCTTAACGTCCTCTTTAATCTTCCCTTTAATCAAAAGCGATATTGTCTCCCCAGCTCTTAACTGATTCAGTAGAATAACGTTCCTAATCACCTTACCGGGGTCTGCAAATTTTATATCAAGAAAATAAGGCTCTATCTTGATAAACATTTTTGCAATATCCTTCTTAGCTTTTAATACAATTATCATAGAATACAGAGATCTAGGATCAAACCTCTCTGGTATAAGGGTCTGTTCCTCAACTAGTTCCAGGGACAATAGTTTCTCCCATAAAGCGATCCTTACCAATAACACATAGTACAAAAAATTAACTTTAAGATTTTTTCTAAAAATGCATAGACTATATATTACTGTTTACTAATCCCCCAGAATCTTTCTAACTTCAGGGAAGTATGCAATAATTGAAATTCCTTCAATTCCTTTCTAGGAATTTCTTTATTTTACGTCTTGACGAAGCAGTATTTAGAGGTTTCATTCAGTTGCTGTTTTATAAATTTCAATTCCTTTTCAAGAACTTCTTTATTCTACGTTCCGCTCAAGATTAGCAGGGACCCCGAAGATGCTAAGATAGCACTCTTTCAATTCCTTCTTAGGATTTTCTTTATTCTACGGATTTCTCGTCCCGCTTCTAGGCTTTACTCCCTATCCTAGTAATTCTCTCTCCAAAATTTTTCTTGTTTACCATCCGTTGCACCTCTATTTAAATACCCACAGCCTAAATAATATATCCCCCATTCAAATGACTCATTCCTGCTGAAAGAGGTTGTTTGGTAATTCCTCCTCACAGGAGCTTTTATTTGGAGATAAAAACATCTTAATCATCATTTTATCAAGTATTGAATTGATCTATGCTATAATTTGAAAAAAGTTAATCAGAAATCATGGAGGAATGCCTACCAGTAAGTATTGGAAGAGTTCTCTATTCTTACTATATATTCTTGGGTTCCCCGTTATTATCCCATATTCTACTTTTTTGAATCTTAATAAAGGCGTCTTTGAATCATGAGTTATTATCTTAATTAATACTCTGTTACCTCCTCTTGTTACTAAGAGCTTACTGATTTCTATGTCTAAGTTATTTATCACGTCCGCTACATTTTTTCGCTTTAATGTTACAGTTAACTTATATGGTGGTGGAAAGTTTTCTTGTTGAAGCTTAAGGTTAATGCTTTTTCTCACGTTTCCCTGAAATAATACCCTATTCCCTTTTTGAATCACATAAAACTTTTCCTTACTACTCAGGGGTACTATTATTTTACTCACCCTATCCCGAAATAATCTGTAAAGCATTTTTGATATCGTAAATACTTGCGGAATTTTCAGTATCTGGGGGGTTCTTATAGAAAATAGATACTGACCTTGGCCTATTGTCTGAAGATCTGGATAAAGACAATATTGAATTGCGAGCGATTTATGACACATTTCACAGAACGGGTCGCATTTCTTTTTACCAAATATGCATCTTATTGAGAGAATACTCCTCCAAGCCTCAGCAATTTCTTTTTGATTAATATTTTTTAAGATAGCTAAGACTACTGCTGGCATTCCATAATCACTATGATTTCCATGCGATTTTCCCAATACACCATCCTAATGGTTCATAATTATGACTTACTTTCCTTGAGAGCGGAAAATCTTTACCTCGAATTCCCATTTTAAGAGTTCTCCTTATCATGCTCATTAAATCGGGTAAATAATTCTTAAGAATTAGCCCAATTGTCGTTGATATCCATCCTGATCCCCATCCTATGCGTATCAAGAAGCTATCCTTATCCCTTTCAATCTCTTTTCGCAATCTAATGTAAAACGTCTCTAGCTTACTCCACTTCATCTTTTTAGCATAATTCATTTCATGTTTAAGAACTTCTAAGTAGAAATTATTAATTACTTCTGGTAACTTGTGAAGAAATTCTACTCTATCACTAAGTTTCATCCTATTCGCTATAACATCCAAAAACGCATCATCTAATTTTATTTCGTGAATACTCTCTATTCCTGGGTTTATGGCCTCAACCAAGGTGAGATCTCTCTCCTTACTATCTTCTAGCAATTTTATCATGATGACGCTTGCAGAATTTTCTGGTAATGGTTTACCATCACTCACTATTAGTCCTCGTAACAAGTCTCTTTGCGCCTCCGGGATCGGCCTTTCCCTAATCTTATACATTCCACATAAGAATCTATCCTCTATATCTCTAGCGATTTTTTGCGGGCTTAATTTTCTCCTCTGCTTAAGCTTAATTAGGAGAATTCTCCTTAATTCCTTAATATTTTTAGAATTACTAGTTATTATTCCATAAAGAATTGATGTTCTGATCGCTCCTTTTATGGAAGAGCCAGGAATGTATACTCGGCCATTTAAATCTCTCACTAAATAACCTATCTGCTTTAATTTCATTTCCTCCAATTTTAATGAAGTCTTTATCGAATACAAACTAACATCTCTAAGAAATTCTGCGTTCAAAAAACCATGTTTCTCGTAAAATCTCTTGAGCTCTAATATTACCTCCGATACACCAGTTGCCTTAGCTATTTTATCCGCAATTTGAGAAAATTCGTCAAGTATTCCCTTCTCCAATAATTTTCTTAGAAATTTATCTTTACTTAATACGTATATCTCCTTACCTATTGCAATGTAATCAATTAGATATTCTCTAACGTTATTCCCCTCTCTAATTACGAGAGGGGAATACACTCTAAGCCTTAATTCTCCAATCATATTAATCGCCCCGTATCCTTATAGGTATCAGGAAAGCCCTGCCATACTTATACACCTTATGACTAGTGAATCCTTCTGGAGTTACGTCTTGAATCGAACCTTCTATTCTAAAGGAGAAAACCGATCCTTCAGAGAGCATTATGAGAGATTTCTTTCTGAGGGGTTTGAAAGTTTGGGGGTCTATTGTCCAACCTCCTCTAATGATTAATGAGTAATAATTACTCTCTCCTCCAGCAATTCTTTCCCATTCTTCCTTATTTGGTGATACCAGGGATAGGGATGCATATGCCGACGCTTCGTCTGGAACATTTATTATAATTTCTCTTATCGTATATTCGAATGCTCCCCATCCATAAGTTCTTTCTCCCCCAATACCCTGGTCACGTAGGAGATTTAATAATGATTGTATCTCATCAAAGAGCTCCTCTTCGCATTCAAGCATGAAATATAATCCAGAGGCACCATCTTCTGAACATCCATAATACATGCCGAAAGCGTGATAAAGCATTGAAGATGCATCAACTCTATCAAGAGTTACTCTTGGTCTCGCGATAATTTTGACAAATCTGGAAAGCTCATCTAGCTTCTTCTCTAATCCATCTATATCCTTCTCATTCAATTTTTCTCCATTAATGATCTTTTCAAAAAGCTCCTTGGGAAGAAGATCCGCTCGCTTTACTCTCTTTATTTCGCTTACGGATTCAACGATTTTTCTAAGTGGCAGGATGAGTTTTGGAAAGAAGAGTTCTAATCTGTTTTTCTTTTCTATAAATGGAAAAGAGCTACTTATTCTGATTTTATTTTGGAGAAATTTCTCTAAAATTTCATTGGCCTTCTTAAGCCCTCCTAAGTAGTACGCGCTCCATATTAAGGCACTAAATAATGTATCAGAACGTATAATTTTATCAGTTTCTTCTAGCGTTGTCCCTCTCTGTCCCACACGAAAAGGAGTTTTGAAACGCATGAACACCGCTGTCCTCTTAAGCTCCATTTACTTAGCACCCTTGAAGAACTCCACGAGCTTTTTAATTATTTCATCCGCTTTTTCTCTCCAGTTCTCAACAAGCTCTTTTTCAATCTCGAGAACATTACCATCGATTTCTCCAGCATAAGCCTCAACTTTTTTAGCTACAATTTTCTCAAGCTTGAACCTTATCTTACCATAGCCTCTTGATCCATGCCCTCCTAGATAGTCTTCCTCCAGTAATATCATCGATTTTAAGAAATTCCTCAGATCCTCCTCTAATTGATCAAGATTCTCAACATTATATACCGCTTCATACACGAACTCGGTACCTGCAGGCACTCTCTCTATCTGTCTAGGCATAGCCGCCGATGTTATCCTGTCAATAGCGTTCTCCCACTTAAGCTCCGTGTACAACAGCGGTGATTCTATTTCCTCTAAAATTCTCTTAGAATTTTCGGTAATATGCGCATCCCTTATAACAAGCCTGGATGGAATATTCGTCTCTCTAGTACTACTACCATACAGTCTACATATTACACAGTTTGGTCTATCACAGACATGAATTCTAACCTGCCCAATCCTTTGGAGAAAATCACTGCTCAATTGACCCTTCTTCTCTAGGTCAGCCATTACCGATCTTTCGAATAAACTTCTCATTTTACCTTTGAGAGAACTACCAGGAATGTAAGGATATCGTGTGACAGGATCTCTGACTACTGGTGCATCTAATCCGCCTATCTCCAATGCTTCTCTAGCACCCCCAATATGTAATCCGGTCTCCAAAATTATTAGGCCGTTCAGAAGTATTTTTCCATATAAAGGTCTCGTGTCTTGCGTAGAGGACATTTCTACTCACGCCCTCCATAAAATCTATGGAAGGCAACAATTCCCTCCATAAGTTGCTTAAGAACAATGAAATCTTCTGGAGTTTTCACTCTATCAATGACCCATCGAATTATCTGATAAAGCTCTTTTAATTGTTCGGGGTGCCTACCTGCATCATAAGCAAATATGGTGGCTAACATTTTAACTTCGGCCACAATTTCTTGATCTCTTTTTTTACCCTTTAACATCCCCAAATATATCCTACGAATTCTCTCCAAGGATTTTCTGATCTGAGCGGTCTTGACTTTCTTCTCGACTAACCTCTTACCGAGATCCTCTAACCATCTAAGGAAATTTTGAGCTGTTTCGGGATCATCCACAAGTCTTCTTAAATTTTTGCCATCATCCGTCATTTTACTTAATTCTCTCAAAAAAAATTCAACATCTATTATCGCTTGACGCGGAGCCGGCATAACCTCACCCTATTTTTGACGTGTAAGAAGATCGAAAAGAGTGAATATAGAAATTAAAACTGGAAGATGAACATCAAGTTTGTTAAAATCATATAAAATATCTCTCAACAATCTTCCAAAATTTTCAAAATTTTCCCTCATCTTATTATTGGTAATTGTAGAAGCATATCTACCAATATGATAAAGAGCTGTATAAATTTCCTCAATAGGCACTATTCTAGTCTCTTCCTTAAGCTTATCTAACATGAGTTGTAATATATTAATAATCCTCATGAGAAAGCTTCGAGAGAAGAAAGCTAGTTTAACCTCAGCATCTTCAGACTCTAATACACCCAGTTTTAGCATTTCAGTATAAATTTTCCTAAACTTACTCCATCTAAATGTTTGATTAAATACTGTTAAGGCATCTTTTTTCATGCTATCTTCTGTATATTCTTTAGAGATCTCCTCCATTTTCCCAGCCATTATTGATGCTCTTAACACTGGATACTTGGGATCAAATAGAACTATACCAGCGGATAATGTTAAATGCGGGTTATTAGCTACAAAGCATCTAAAGAGAGAATCTATAACGAACGCTGCTGAAATCACGTGATTCCATGCTCCGACTAAGAAGACATCGTCCCCACCAGAGTAAACAATTACTAGTTCATAATTTCCTTCTTTCTCCTCCCGAAGACCTATACCGGTTACTAATCCGTTGCTTTTTAGTCGAAAACCACTAGCAATCGCATAACCATGTTTTATAAGATAATTCTCAAACTCCTTAAGCCCCTTCTTAAACGCATATGGCACAATTATTTTGAAGAAATAGTTGAGAAACCTTGACAAAGTTGCGTATCTGCTGAATGTGTATCTACAAACTTCTCCTTTCAAACCTCTAATAAATACTAGCGAGAGACTATCAACATCAAGTCTTAATGCTGCTGCCCACTCCGCTCCTAAGGCTCTCTTCACAATATCATCTATGCTCTTTACCTCATATCCTCTTCCCTCACGAGCTTTATATACTACATAATCACCAACAGGAAAGAATACTACTTCAAGATTCTTTAATAGTCCTTTCTTGTTTAATAGTTCTTCTGGGACATCCAATAGGTTTTTAAGATAAAGATGAGCTCTCTTAATTCCGAACTTGTAGAGAATCTTCATAATCTCCTCAACGTAATCGGCCAATAACGTTAGATATATTTTTTCATTTTTGAAAGCTACAGGATCTATATCCATAAATAAGAAATATGAGAAGGGGAGCTCAATATATCTAATTCCGCTCCTCTTCAACTCATCACTTTCAATTAGTTTTCTCGCGACATCTCTCGGAATCCTCACAAAGAACGCAGATCTTACAAGCACTTCTCCGATACTAATTAAGCGACAACAAAATTCACAAATCTCTCGCTCTCTCTCAATTGGAGATAGCTCTGCCTCTGGATGCCTTTCTCTCACGCATTCCTCCAAGGTTCTAAGTTCTTGAGGCGGGAATATATTCTTGCAGGAAAAACAACGCCTGTGAGATTCTGGAATTATTGTATCAGTACTAGCTAGCAATTCTGCGAATTTTCTATATTTTTGAACTTCAATCTTGCCTACAAGAATATCCTCTAATATGTCAATTATTCTGGGACATTCACCCTCGCTCGATGGTTCAAAATCCTTAAGACTTACAGCTTCCCATGCAAGAGATAGGGCAAGAGCGCCCTTAAACATGCTGTATAGTTTTTCATTAAGATTTTTTAGAATAGTCTTCAACTCGTTCACAGCCTTCTTTGAATTCTGCGCTACAATGAGAAAATGACCCCCACCAGAATATACTACATTGCTCCTACCTAGATTTAGTCTCGTTAATATTTCAGTGATAATATCCTCCGCAAGAAGTTCTAGATAAAACGATCTAGCCCTCAAAAGCTTAAGTGCCCACTTAGTCCCAACTGAGTATATAAATGATTGTACTCCCGAAATGTCCCCTTTGATTAGAAGTAAAGACTTCTTTTTGGGATTCTTATGAAGTTCTTCAACAAGCTTTCTAATGTCTACTTTTGATGGATCTATATTTAGTTCCTCAATAATATAATTAAGTAATGATCTAGCTATTAGGCTGGCTACTCTCATATGATCAAAAAGCGAGATATCTGGAAATATATTTCTATCAGGCTCAAAAGCTGTGTCAGAGGGTACTAACGAACAGGCTCTCTCCAAGACTAATAGTAACACGTCCTCTCTAAATACGTTAGATGCAACCATTTTCTTCAAGCGATTCTTGAGAAAATTAACTATTTTTTGATAACTTAGCGTTGAAAGTCTCGAAACTTCTCCCATTATTTTGCCATTAAACACTACATCACTTTCCTTTCTAACTGGAAAAGGAAAAGTGACTTTAAAGGGCGTAACCTCAAGTAATTCTATCTTATCATAGAAATACCTAGTGGGTTGTCCTAATCCATTCTTAATATTAGTAATTTCGGTAAAAATGGAGAAAAGAGGAATCAGAATGTAACGTCGCACCCCTCCTCTTGCAATAAGTCTCTCGATTGCAGAAATATGGTCAGCTATTTTAGCGATGCTTAGCGCATTATCTATATTAACTTTTCCAATGAAAACCTTTGCATGATGCTTGCCCACAACATTCGTTATTATCTCATAGAGCTCTTCATCTATGTTCTCTAATCCATTAAGCACATCCTTTAAGAACTCTTCACCTATAGTACTGTGATCCTCATAGGCTTTTCCCATAGATCTTTGAATGATCTTGCCTATATCATGGAGGAGAACCGCGATAGTTGTCTTATCGGCGAAGCTAGTCGTCAACTTGACTCCCAGAATCAGCCTTCTCAAATTGATATATCCTTATCTCTTTCATCAAGAGACTATCTAAGGAAAGTATTACCGTAAATTTAAAAATTCTGTAAGGAATACTCGCTAAGATTTTTACCTTATGTTACATTTTATGAATTAAGCTCTTACTAATAGTAACACTATTTGGGGTTATCTTAATACAATCCTTAAAAGAATTGTTCGGCCTACGAGCTATTATCAAATTCTTACCATAAGATTATAAACTTTTGGCAACCCAAGATCTCACTTATTGCCCTATGCGCGTTCGTTCAGCGCTCTCATTACTTCTTCTCTTACATCTTTGAATGATCTTAGCCATATTAGTTCTTTTGTGTCTTCGTATACGTATATTAGTGGTAGTTTCTGTTCTTGTGCTAGTTGGTACATTGCTATTGTGAATACTTTGTTTAATGATGTGCAGTCTAGGACTACTGGGGCTTT
>CBDULE010000034.1:0-10868 GCA_965367995.1 uncultured archaeon
CGCTTATATTGATACTAATGTATTAAATAGGCTAAATAAAGAAGGTGCTAAGGGTGAAAAATTATTTATTTTTAGTTCTCCAAGAAGGTGGCGTATTCATTTATAGTTATCCAAAGATAACATCTGATGAGAACGTTCTCCTTTCAGCCTTAATTCATGCTGTTTCTGCAATTGAGAGAGAATTAATGAGATCAAAGGAAGGAAAATATAAGCTTCAGAGTAGTGCTGGAACGTTATATGTTTATTTTAAAGAACCATTCTTTTTTGCAGTTATAACGAAAGATAAAATACGTGATCGAGATTTATGGGCTATGCTTAACCATTTGGCGTCGCTTTTTATAGAGAAATTTCCAGAGGCAGAAGAGGGCTTAGTAATAGAGGAAAGGATGAGCGAATTTGATGAAATTGTTGAAAATGTCTTAGGAAAAGCGCAAAGATGGTTGATGAGCTATCACATTAATGAACTTTCTAAAGCGATGTTGAATAGATTCTATGAGGAGCGAAGAAAAATACCTCTAAAAATGCGTGCAAGAATTCTGAGAGGTTTTTCGAGGATAAGAGGACGCCTTGAGTGGCTTTTTATTTCAGATAAAGTAAATTCCGTATTGGTTTCTGGATTACTTTACATTAACTCTAAGAGTGAAGAAGAATTGCATAAGCTTGGTAGGAAATTTGCGGAATTCCTTTTCAGGAACTTTAAGGGAGTTAAATCCCTGATGCTTTCTAGAAGCGTTTTAGATGACTGGATGGACAAAGATCTGCTTCTTAGCTATTTACTCGGCAAAGATTTCTCGAAGATAAAATATAAGGTCGAAAATGGGAAAATTCTTGAGATTTTAGAACTCGAAGATAACCCCATATGCTCAATTCTGTCTAGAACAGAGAAGAATCTAAAGTATTCATCATTCTTAGCAGGTATATTTGAATTCTTTAGTGAGCTTAAGCTGGATAAATATGATGCGACAGATGTTAAATGCTATGAATCTAAATGCATAACTACTGGAGACAATGCTTGCGAGTTTATAATCGAATGGAAACTTAAAGAAGAAAAGAGAGCAGAAATTGAGGAGAAGATAAAGGGAGAATTAATTATTCGTGGATAAATCCAGCATTGGAAAGACTTTCTCTCACGTTTTTTACTACAGCATCCATATTAAGATATCTCCATGCTCCCCATCTCCCGACGCTATAAATCTTTCTCTCTAGTAGATATTCTCTAATTTTAGCTAAATCGTGCCCATATTCCAAATGATTTATGACATAAGCATAAGGCCAGTACCATGATTTAGTAAGAATTACTTCATCTTCGCTGATTATTCGAAGTGATGCTAAATCTTCAACCACTCTCTCCTCAATTCTCTTGAGATTAGGTTTCTCATCTTTCCTAATAGTAATTTCTGCAATTATACTGCTAAATCCCTCTGGAGCCATATATGGACTATAGTTGCTTAAGAAAGCTATTCTGTGAAATATACCATCGTATGGAAAGTAAACCCAATGAAAATCGCTTATTTTTCGCTTTTTAACGCCTATTCCAACAACAACAAGTGCATTCCAAACAAGTCTTTCCTTAACTTTTTTCAGTTCTTCTGGAGCTTCTTTAATAATCGAAAGAATTCTTGGTAAGGGAATCGTATTTATCACGTAATCATAAATCCTTTCTTCAGAGCCATTTGATACGATTACTTTTCCATCCTCGAATGAGATTTTTTTGACCTCAAAGCCAACTTCAATCCTTCCATTCATATTGAGAATACTTTTCTTAATATTTTCTGCAATCGTATAGATTCCTCCTCTCTCGGGATAATAGAAGTTAAGCTGATGAATGTAACCTTCAGTTGGAATACCGAGAGCTGATTTTATAACATCCTCAACGGGAGGACTTGGAACTCTTCCGGAAACCCAATCAAGACCCATTTTCTCTAATGGATACTTCCAAATTTTCTGATTATAAGGCACGAGATAAAGCTCTGCTATCCCCTTCCCGAACCAATAATATATCCATTCTTTAAAATTTCTTGGTTCATCAGCCTCACCCTTCTCTCTCGCCATCCAAGCCTTTATATACTCATAAAGTGCGAAGAATTTATCCTCCGGATTGAGTTCTCCTAAGCCGTTCTCAAACGGGTATTTGATGAATTTCCCTTTGATGTAGATTTTTGTATTTCTCCTATGTCTTACAACCTTTCCGGCGAACTTAAGGAGAAAATTAAGAGCATCCTTGTCTTTTGAGAAAATTATATGACTTCCTCCTGCATCAAATGTGAATCCTTCGATTATTTCGGTTTTAAGAAGACCTCCTACCTCATTCTCCTTTTCCAGAATTTCAACATCCTTATATCCGTTCGATAGGAGAAAATATGCTGATACAAGACCAGCAAGACCTCCTCCTAGAATTCCTATTTTCAAATTTAAGTCACCCATATGTCCTGTAAGTCTCTGGAGTGAAAGCGTTTTTTAGGACGGTAATTAAAACATGTTCATCCACGATTTTAAAGTTATACCTTAGCGTATAGATATACTCAATGTAATTCCTTATTTCTCTTATAGTAATAGAGAGGGAATCAATCCCATATTTTTCAAGCATTTTACGAAGACGCTCTTTAACTTCATTAAATCTTCCTCCAATGTTCCTTCTTTTACCATCAGATGTTAGAACCCTTATATTAGCCTCAACATCATTATTTGGTGAAAAGTAATCCGGGTATTCTTCTTCAACTAAAGAAAGTTGTTCATGCTTCAAAATAGTTCTCCCTAGACTAGTATAAACATAAAGGAGTCTTCCATCTTTGAGGAACATATTGATAGCTCTTTCCGCTTCTGATTTAGTAAGACCAGATATCTCAGCAATCCAGTCAAGCGGCAATGGTCTTTCAAGGATATCAAGAAGAAAAGTTCTTGGACTTTTCTTTCTCAGTTTTTCTATTAAGGATTTATCCACTGGAACATCAACTCCGGCCTTCTTAGCATATTCTACGGAGTCAAGAAAAGCATTCATATCAACAGTATCAGGAGTTACGATGTAAACAACATATTTTAGGGGTTTAGTCTTCCTTAGAATCCTACCGTGTCTTTGAATAAATCTCAAAGGCGATACTACATTACTCCATATTACGAGAAGATCAGCTGATGGCAAATCTACTCCTTCCTCTCCAGCCGAGGTTGAAATTACTATTCTGCTCTCTTTGAGCCTAGCTTCCTTTAAAGCCTGCTTTAGCATAGCGTCTTTAATTCCTTTCCTTCTCCCTATAATAAGCACAGGATGATATTCTTTCAGCTCTTCAAAAAGCCTTTTTGCTACTATTACTCTATCAACAAAGATTATCATTTTCTCAAAATCATGTTGTTCTAGGACTAGTTTAAGCTTCTCTAACTTATGCAAATCTGGAAGCTTTAGTATTCTCTCTTTAAGAGGGGATAACAGCTCCGCTAATTTTGTTTCCTTACTCACGCTTTCCTTAAGTGCTAATGCGCCGTCCCTAGATAAGAATCTTAAGGCTAAAGCGTAAAGATTTCGCTCCCTCCTTTCGCTTAACATCCATCTAGCTTCTATATCCTTGTATACTTCGAATGTCTCGGGATCAAGCGGCGCTTCATAGATTTCTCCAATCCAATCGGGAATATACGGGGAAATCTCTGGATCTGAAATTGACCATTCATGTATCTTTCCAATTAATCCCTCAATTGTTTTCTTATGCCTGCTAGGAATATGCGCCGAAAGTCCAAGTCTCCAAGATGCTGTGGATTTCTCAAGAACTTTTTTAAAAGCATCATTTCCAACACTATGATGACACTCATCAACTATTATAGCGTCAAATTGATCAAGTCTATCCTCGTGAAAGAGCATCTCCTCTGGGGTTGTCACAATAACTTTAGAAAACCAATCAGATTCTTTGATTTTCTTTGATACAAGACCATGAATTGCTTTTGCATCTATATTTCCTATTCTCCTAAAGTACTCTGCTGTCTGTTCAACTAATATCCTCGTAGGTTCGAGAACAAGAATCTTTTGCGCTTTCCTTTCGCCCAGAAGCGTTTTGGCCCAAAGAAGACCGACTAAGGTTTTTCCAGTTCCCGTTTGAAGAACTATAACTGCTCTCTCCTTATCTAAAGCAATACTTGCTGCTTTTAATTGATACTTTCTCGGCTTATGCTTAACTTTATCAGCGTACTTCTTCAGCTTTTCTGATAAGCTCATTTTGTACCCCAAAAAGTTTAAAGGAGATGAGCGACCTCCTTTATAATTTCGTTGTATAAGACAACGCTATCAACGATCTTTGTTTCTGGCGGCCCAGTATATATTATGTGTATCTCATAAGGTAAATCTTTTTCATAAATCTCCTTAAGTATGAATCTCGCTATCGCTCTTGCCAAGGGACGAATGTCTGGGAATCCCTTCCCCATTGGAACCCTCTTCTTCACGAAGAATCTCTTCCTTAAGTACAGACCAACCACCTGTGAGAATCTCAGAGAGAAGTATCTATTTGATAGCTTAAACGCTCTCTTAAATAGATTATACCAGAATTCCTCTGTCGCTTTCTTATTAGCGGTGACAAAATCAGCATTCTTATAAACCTCAAGCTCCCTAATGAAATCGTTATCCAACTGAAGAGAGATGCTTACTCTATCGCTTCCAACGTGTTCTATTATCGCTTTTATGTCATCGATAGAGCCTAAGAACTTAGGAGAATATGTAGTTTCAAGCGTTATTACAACATTTTTGCTCTCTTTCAAGAGATACTTCACGAAGTCAGCTACCATTTCTATGGCCTTATCCCTATCATCCAGAGCGCTTCCTAGGTGAGTATTAAATATCTCAGCATTAGCTATCTCTGACATTTTAATCGCTGCCGCCATAGCCCTTCTTACAGATTTAATGGTCTCAGGATCTTCAGAGGTAAGAGAATAATAAGGAGCATGAGCAGTAACAGTAGTGAAAACGCCCTTGCAAGTCTCTCCGTATTTCTTGAAATAGCTCTCATCAGTCCTTCTCCTAGAAAAAACTCTTGGAGGGATTTCAGTTAACCTCATGCCTAATATCATCGCATTAGGCAAGCTTGAATATCCGTTATAAGTACCCCAATCAAGAATAGGCTTCTTCAAGTAAATCACCTTT
This sequence comes from uncultured archaeon, assembly GCA_965367995.1. Lineage (GTDB taxonomy): Archaea > Asgardarchaeota > Njordarchaeia > Njordarchaeales > Njordarchaeaceae > Njordarchaeum. Next base: position 5,117 of record CBDULE010000034.1, read on the forward strand.
AAATAACATATATTTAAAAATAATCATTCAGTTAGTCTATGTTGTGCATGTTTTATTTCTTATTTACAAATATTCGAAAATTGTTTAAAAAAGTGAGGTTATATGTTGATATTTGAGCTTTCTTTAAAGTAATTGGTAATGTACTAATTCATCTTTAGATGGTTACTTTCCGAAAAGTCAGCAAAATTGATTAAGATTAAGCTGAATTTATTATATTGGGACTTAATTAATTAGGTAATAATTATGTCCAGCCATATTTTTGTAGATAGACGAAAAGAGCTTGCAGATTTAGAGAAATTTTATGAGATGTCCAAGAAAGGCATATATTCTGGACTTATATTATATGGATGGAGGAAAGTAGGGAAGAGTACTCTTATTGATTTTTTCTTGTCGAATAAACCCGGCTTTAGAATAAATTGTGCATGGATAAGCGATCCAGAGACGTTTTGTAGGATTATAATAGATGAGCTTAAGAAACTGTTAAATGATGTAGAATTAGTAAAAGAGCTAAAGCTGTTATTAAGAGAAGAAAGAAATCCTATGATGCTACTCAGAAAAACATTTGAAATCTTAAATGAAGCATCGGATTATCTTAAAGACAAGCTTATTGTTGCTCTAGATGAATTTCATAAGTTTATAGACAAAATGTCTCTTAGGATAGCTAGAGAAACCAATAAGAGGAAGGATATCGTCTATAATGATATTTTATGGATGTTGAAGGATATCATGGAGAAGAAAAAAGTGGTTGCCCCGAGCCTCTCAAACGGCTAATTTAGCTAGAATGACTCGAGGCTTCCCCCTCAGCACATCATCAATTAGTACCTCATCGGAGGCAGTCGTGCCCACCACTCGGGGCACCCATCTTAGGAAATTCCCTCCTCTGCTCCTCTGGGCAACCCCATCATAGGAGCGGAGGAGGTTCAAACACGCGACGAACTGGGCATCAAATTCAAAGCCACATTTTTTGCACCTAAACTTCCTGACATCAACTCTATTCTTCCTGTCTTTATACCCGCATATGGGGCAGGTAATCGAAGTGCCTTTAGGGTTTATCTCGATAACTTTCAGCCCCCTCTCAAATAGCTTGTAGTCCAAGTTCGCTATTATCTTCCTATAGCAGAAGACATTGAGGCGATAGTTTAGGCTCCTATTCCTTGTTCTCTTCCTCGGAAACTCTAGCTTTTCCCTAACCAGAGTTGCGTTGAACTTCCTGGCAATCTCCGCTAGCAGAGTTGTCAGCTTCCTTGTCCTATCATCAACCCTATTTCTCTCTCTTCGACCATATCTGGCTAGAACTTTGTCCCTCTCCCTAGGCTTGTCCTTCAGCTTCTTCTGAACCTTCTCCCTCATAGCCCTATACTTCATCCTTAATTGCTTTATGTCGTGCCTTACAGAGAGGAAGATTAGCTTTTGCTGGCTCCTGATGTACAGAGCACAGTCAACGGATTCCTCGTTGATGTCGATAGCTAAGACATTCTCTCCTTCCTTGATCTCGAAATCTTTAGAGATAACCAGGTGGAGCCAGATTCCATTATCGATAACAATTCTGGAATTCTTGGGCTTCCATCCCTCGGATAGCATTTTTGGAAGCCTCCAGTCGTAGACGGCGAATAGCATTCTCCTCCCATTGCCGTAGGAAACTTTTACGATAGCGAATCTCTTCCTAACTTCAATTCTAAACGCGGAGATGTGCAAGTCTACTATGTCGGCTTCTGGCTCGGGCTTCGAAGGGGACGACTTTAGCAATCCCCTTTCGAATTTTTTCATCAGCTTCCTATAGCTCTTGTACATCGATAATGCCTTTTTGTAAGCTTCTTCAGCATACTTGTTGTGAAGCTCTGAGAACATCTTCCTTAAGGGCTGGTAAAGCTCCTCGTGAGCCCTCTTGACTGAACGGATGTCTTTGGAGAATACAACATCGACTGCGAGCCTAAGCATCCTCTTGTACTTTGAGAGGAGGTCGTAGAGGAGAATTCTGTCCTCGCTAGTCAAAGGATGTAGCTTGAGCTTAAGCGTCTTCTCGACTCTCATCTATCTCACTACCTCTTCTACGCACTTTTTTAGCTTCCTGAACTTCTGGGAGCGCCTCCCATAGATTCTTGAGGCGAAGGAGGTCATGATTGCGATGAAATCCTCAATTAGCTCCTCCATATAGCTCTTAGGCTCTCCCTCTTCGACAACTTCGATTCTAACTCCATGAGATGTGAAGAACCTCTGGAGATATTCAAAGCCGAACCTAGTCAGCCTGTCTTTAAACTCGACGAGAACTACATCTACTTTTCTCCGCACAACGAGGTCAAAGAGTTTATGCAAACCCTTTCTGTCTTCTTTAAGCCCTGAGGCTACATCTGTGATGATATCTATGATTTTGTATCCCTTAGCGGAGGCGTATTGTCTAAGCCTCTCAACTTGTCTATCGAGGTTTCCGTCTCTTTTCTGCTTATGAGAGGAGACGCGGGCATAGATTACGCATCTAGTTTCTTCGCTCTTCTTTTCTCCGAGAAGGCGGAGGATCTCGCTTTCTGGGATTCTCCAGCGATGTCCTACTCTGATTGCTTTTATCTTTCCTTCTTTTACCCATCGCTTTACAGTTGACCAGCTGATGTTGAGTATCTTAGCGACTTCAGTTGTCCTATATAGCCTTTCTGGCATTGGTGGCACTTCTATGTGAGCCTTAAAGAACTAGATTGGCTATTTTAGCTATTTAAATGTGCAGTCCATAAAAGAACTTCTCGACTGAATATTTAAAAATAAATTTTGAAGGCTCAATTTTACTATCACTAGTGATTTGAATGAGGTGAAAAAGCTTGACACGTGACAACAAACTTGTAAAATATTATCCTAAACCAAAATCGTTTTTCTACTTAGTAGAATGTCCTCAATGTCAGAACAAGCAATTGATTTTTTCTCATGCTTCAACAAAGGTTTACTGCTTGCTTTGTGGTACCCTTTTAGCTGAGCCTACAGGAGGAAAAGCTATTATTCATGGAAAGATTCTTAAGAAATACTACGAATAAAGCTAGAGGTTAATAATCATGAGAAGCAAAAAAACAATAGTTCTACTTTTACTATTTACCACTTCGTTATTAATAATGGCTAATGATGCAATAATAGAGATTCGCGCTCAAAAAAGCTTGAGAACTGAATTTAAGATTTTAGTTGATGAGTATCATGGTGCAATGATTAAAGCTGACGAATTGTATTCTTTGAAAATTTTAAATGAAACGCTTAAAGACTATAGCGCAATCTTACGTGTTTTAAGGCTTAATGAGCGTATTAATTATGAGGATTTATACAGCATAGACCTCCTTATAATTCCTCCAACAAATGGATCTATAGCTTTCTCTGATGATGAGAAAAACGCTATTAAAAGTTACATAAAAGGAGGAGGCTCTCTCCTAGTTCTTGGAGTTCCATACATGGGAGGTTTTAAAGAGTTTAATCCAACGATACTTAACGATTTATTTGAATACATTTTTGGATTTGGACAATTAGGTTTTTTCACAAAAGATATGAGAGCTGATATCGTCATTGATTACACTAATGATAATGGTTTTCTGAATCTCACTAAGGAGAATGTGAAAGGAGAGAATCTTGAATCACTTTTAAATGGAACAATCATCGTTAAATCCGCATCTTTTGAGAGAGTTTCTTCAGACTTTGAGATTATAAAAACATCATCAGTCGCTATTAGAGTAGATAAAGATGAGGGCATCTATTACAATGAAAGCGGATTTATTGTTCTCGCTATGAAAGAAATAGGTAAAGGAAAAGTTGTAGCTACCGGCTTTGGACAAATATTTACTGGAATAAAGGCATCATTTGAGTATAATGTATCATGGGTTGAGCTGGGGGATAATAAAGCATTTGTCATAAACTTGCTTAAATATCTGATAAACCTTAAGAAATGGGAAATTGGGGGGAATATCATTTTCCCATGGCTTCCAGAAACGTTACCTATAATCCTATTAGCAATTTCAGCAACATCTTTGGGATTGTATCCTATTGCGAAGAGAAAGGATATTCAACGTAGAGCTAAATTGGAGGAGAAACGAAAAAAGGTAAAAATTTCAGAAATCCTCAAAAAGATACGAGAAGAAGAAAGAGAGAAATAATGTACCTATTTTTCCATTCCTTTTCTGATTTTATCTTCTGTCTTTCTAACTATTTCACGAGCTCTTTTATATCTCTCAAAAACCCGCACTAATCCGAAGATTGATACTATGCCTGGGATTAGTACTCCCAGAATTACAAATAAGATGTTCTCTTTTTTGCTTTCCTGTTTAAGTTCTGAGTAAAGTATTCTACCAATTTTAACCCATGTGAATCCATAAAACTTCTTGTACGCTAATAGATATAGGTTATAGATTGCTGATTTGTTAAGTACGCTTACATTAAAAACTACTGTATACATTTTTGATTCATTGTCATACTCAGCAGAGAAGTTTCCAATAATATTGTCTAAAAGTGAAATTATTCCATACACGTTTGCATCGATTAACTCATCATTTTCATTCGTTAAGTTAAATGTTACATCCAGATTCCATTTCACGCTTGAGTTCATTTCGATATCTCCAAGCTCTTTTACATTAATGTTTAACTTATTGATTTTACCCCCTAGCCAGTATATTGTATTTATTAGCAATTCCAAATTGTCAAATTTTGTTGTATTAGCTAAAGTTTCATCTGTAAAGATAGCCGCTGAAGGAAATATTACGATTTTAGAGCCCCACCATAATTCCATGCCAATCGCGAATGTTATATTTTCTCCTCTAGGCTCATCTTCATCAAATTTGCCGTTTCCATTCAGGTCAGCAAAAGTTGAATTTGGAGCCCAAATTATCTTATAGACGAATTTTTTAACATCTTTAATTATGGGCGATTTCGGTTCTGTAATGTTTAGTCCAAGAGCTTTTGGTATCACAACGCTTTCGACTATGCCGAATGAGCTCTTGATAATAGGGTGCTCAACAATCATCTGAGAAGAATTCGCTAGTATTGACGAGTTGTAGATGTAATAAGATTTGTTATCATATGACTTTCCTAAAACATCTATCCCGAAGAACTCAAGAAGCTCTTTTATCTCTTCAAAATCCTCTGGAATTAAAAATAGAACAGATCCTCCTTCTCGAATAAACTGTTCCAGTACTTCGATATTAATATCTGAGAGTGTCTTGGGACCTAACAATACTAAAACATCAGCCCCCTCTAACGATTTCATATCCAATATTGAGGTTATGTTTCTAAGCTCAAATTTGTTCATGATGCTTATTAATGTAGAATAGTTGCCCTTTATGCTATATTCAGTTGATGTTTCAAGAAGGACAAAAACACTTTCTTTTGTCTGAGCTGTTGATATTTCAGGATTATAATTTAATGCTAGAATTCCATTACTGATTACAGCAAACGATAGCAGAAGTAAATAAAGATATACCGCTCTTTTTAGCATTCTCTTTCACTCCTTATACTTTTAAATCTAAAGTTCTCCTCTTAAACAATCAGTTTTAAAATAGTATTAAAGCTCTTGGCTTAAAATAATGGCTTAGGGTGAATAGCTAATGAGTTTAAGCATACTTTGGGAGCATATAAGAAAAATATGGGAGAAAGGAAGGGGGTACAAGCTTTCTGAAATTCTAGAGGAGACAAGTGAAAGAAAGAAGGCAATATTTGCTAAAGGAGAAACAAAAGCTTATGTTCTCGCAACATCAAAACAGCTGTCCGGAAGCCGTATGAGGAAATAAATGGACGAAGC
>CBDULE010000035.1:0-10856 GCA_965367995.1 uncultured archaeon
GACGGATATTATAAGCTCGAGTAGTTGCATGAATTCTTCACCTTTTACACGTTCTTCAGAAATATATCCGGGGGGTAATAAATGCGTGTAGTCCTTCTTACGTTTTTTCTTTTCTGTGATTCTCTCCTCTAAGCTTTGTTGAAGAATTCCTAGAACCCACCCCATTTTCCTAACCGTCTGGACAAATTCTAATAATTGAGTTCTATTAAATAACTCCATATTCTTATTAAGATGCTGAACCATCTTCTTAATGACGCTAATTGCTACTGGCGTGTTTAAATCATCATTCATCGCTGATTTAAACTTAGCAATAAACTCATTGAGAACATTTTTAACATCTCCAATTGGACCATCTTGTTTTTCTTCAGCAATTTTTTCAGCTCTGAATATGACAGCATACAATTTATCTAAAAATGCTTCACTCTTATCAAGTTGATCCCAGGAGAACTCAATCATTTTCCTGTAATGAGTTTGATTAGCCCACAGCTTGATAACTTCCGGATCATACCTTTTGAGAACTTCTCTCACCGTAACTACATTTCCTACAGATTTAGACATTTTTTCAGCTTTAAATTTGACAAGTCCCACATGAAACCAATATTTAGCAAACTTTTTCCCAGTAGCAGCTTCTGATTGAGCGATTTCATTCTCGTGATGAGGAAAGATTAAGTCTTGTCCTCCGCCATGAATGTCAAACGTTTCTCCCAAATATTTCATAGACATCGCAGAACATTCTATATGCCATCCAGGTCTTCCAGGACCCCAAGGCGAATCCCAATAAGGTTCTCCGGGTTTTGCAAACTTCCATAATGCAAAGTCTAGTGGATGCTTTTTGTATTTGCTTGGTTCAATTCTTTTTCCAGCTTGTAGCTTCTCTATATTCTGGCCAGATAATTTTCCATAATCTTTAAATTTTGGAACGTGATAGTAAACGCCATCAGGTGTTATGTACGCATAGCCTTTTTCTATAAGCCTCTGGACCAATTTTATTATTTCTGGAATGTGACACGTAGCCCTAGGCTCTACATTTGGAGGCAGTAGCTGGAGTTCTCTTGAAATCGCAAAGAATTCTTTCATATATTTTTCGGCTACCTCGAATGGTGTTATTCCCAGCATACGAGCCTTATTAATAATCTTATCGTCGATATCAGTAATGTTTCTTACGAAAAATACGTTATATCCTAGGAATTTCAGATAACGTATTAGCGTATCAAACGCTATAAATGCTCTTGCATGACCAATGTGAGGCTCATCTTGTACTGTAGGACCACAGAAGTATGCCTTTACAACTCCCGGAGAAATAGGTTTAAACTCCTCTTTAGTTTTCGTTAATGTATTATAAAGCCTCAATTTTTGAGACATTCCAAATGGCAACACCCGTTTAGGAATAGAATCAAATAAAGTTTGAATTCTTATCATTTTTAGATTTTTCGGAAAGAAACCAGTCGCAAAAATTATGGGATGAGCAAATAAGCATCAGTCCAATAAATACTTTAATCGCTCAAAAATTGTCGGATGCGTATCAAAAATTCCAGATCTTTCATCGACATTTTTTAGTAACTTTAAAGCATTTACTAGTTCTTCATCATTTAAATTTCCAATAATCATTGCGTTCTTCTTGCTATTTAAAGCGAAATAAAAGGATCTAATCGAATTCTCTGAGAGTGATAAATTATTCTTTTCAATGTAATTTGTAATCTTTATTAGTGCCTTAGCCAAGGGGATACCTCCAATAACATTTTTAGAGAATAAATCAGCTTTGACTTCCCTCCTCCTATTTAAGAAGTATATAATAGCTAGTAGAGCAATATAGAAGGGTAAAGTAATCGTTCCCATAATGAAATCTATAAAGAAACTTTTACTCTTTTCATTCTTTGAAGGCCACAAGAATAGCCTATATATAGATATCCTTATAATAATTTCCATTATGAAAGGAGCAAGCAGGAGTATTAGCATAATGTAGGAATCTTTATGTTTGATATGCCCTAATTCGTGGAGAACAACTGCTTCTAGTTCATCATTTTCGAGGATTTCTAGCGCATTTTTAGTGACGACAACATAATTTCCAAATAATATATGGCTGAAAGCAAAAGCGTTCGGGAAGTCTACATCAGCAATGTAAAATTTCAAGCGCGATATCTTAAAAGCATCACAGTATTCTCTAACTTTTTTCTCTAACCTTATAGCTTTTTCCTTAAGTGTATCCTCTAGAGAAGCTGGTTCCTTAAGAGAGTATGCTAGTTTAATGGCTAATGGAGAAATTAAGTAACCAAGCAGATAATAAGCAGCTCCAAATATCAAGAGAATTCTAAAGTATTCGAAAGGATCGATTCCAAAAACTAGTGTGCTAATGAAATTAATGGTAAAAACATATAAGATTAGGACTGATAAATAAGAAAGAAAAATGGGTAAATAAGGGCTTCGCAAAGGTAATCACGCTTCTATCAATTTTTAACATAAAAACTAATGATTTTTCAAGGAGTTCACTATAATGGTTTTGAATTAAGCAAATGATGTTAAAAAGCTTTTTAGGACAGAAATTTGGTAGGCAATAAGAAATAGTTTGAATAACTTATCATTTAACTCTTGAACACTGGTGCTGTATGATGATTCAAAAGGAGAAACAAAAGCCATGGAAAGAGTTTCTAATGTTTCTAATGAGGAAATATGAAGAAGGCATAAAGCTATCGAAAACACAATGGCAAAGGATAGTGACAAAGGCTATTAGAAACGCTGAAAAGGAACATTGCAGAAGGATGTTCATTATTGCTAGTTCTGACGGTTCTAAAAGTGCTAGCTTTGCTGGAAGAATTGTAGAGAGGTTAATTCTCTTGAGAAATCTAAAAAATATTTCAATAGTTTATGTTGCTGATAAGCCTAATAAGCCACCAGAATCAAGACATTTTTCAAGCTTTGAGAAAGAACTTAAGCCATACAAACCGAATATAGAAAAGATATCTTTTAAAGAGAGTACTTATGCCATGGGGCGCACATATGATATTGCGGTTCTTGATTTAACGAGAAACATACCCCCTAATGACCTTGGCAGAATAATAGAGACCGTAAGAGGAGGCGGTCTAGTAATACTTTTAACGCTTCCTTTGGAGGAATGGGTAGAATTAAGGACGCCATTCCATGAATATATAACAACGATTCCATGGACCCTTAAAGATGTGAGAGGATTATTCGAAAAAAGGCTAGTAAAGAAGTTTTTCTCCCATAAAGGAATTTACATTTTCGATTTGGATAAAAATGTCATTGTACACGCACCAAAAGAGCCGGATAGGGTTGAAAAAGTAATAAGGAAAAAACCAAAAATTCCGGAGGATGCTAAATTACCTAAAGAGATATATGAGGTCGCTCTTACACAGGATCAGGTAAATGTGCTTAAAGCTCTGGAATCTCTTATGAGTAGGCCGAGAGAGGATATAACAAAAACTGTTATAATAACGGCTGATAGAGGAAGGGGAAAAAGCGCTGCTGTAGGGCTATTTGTGGGTACTATGGCTAAATTAAATGCTGGAAAAGGAGCATTAGGAAGATTCGTAATACTCGTAACAGCACCAACAGAGTATAATGTAAATACTCTTTTTGAATTTGCAGAGAGAGCTTTGAGATTACTAGGTGAAAAACCAAGAGTGTATCGCAGTCCGCCCGAGATAAGAGGTAGAGGTTATGTTATCGCATATGTTCACCCTGCTGATATGCCGAAAATTTTGGCTAGAGAGAAAGTAACCTTAGCCGTTGTTGATGAGGCAGCAGGAATACCGGTTCCAATATTATTTAAAATTCTAAATTCGTGTCCTCGTGTTATATATTCAAGTACAATTCATGGTTACGAAGGGGCTGGAAGAGGTTTCTCAATAAGATTCCTGAAGAAAGTAATGGAGCTAGATTGGGTCTCTCTCAAACATGTTACGATGGAAGAACCTATAAGATATGCTAGAAACGATCCCATTGAAAGGTGGCTATTCGATGCGTTGTTATTAGATGCTGAACCACCAAAGCTCGATGAGGAGGATCTAAAATATATTGAAAATCTTGAAGTCCATCTTGAAAAAGTTGATCTGGAGGAATATTTTATAGGAGAAAAAGAGGATGAACTAAGACAATTTATCGGCATATACGTATTCGCTCATTATAGAAATGAGCCAAGAGATTTGGCTATTATGGGAGACGCTCCGCATTATGAAGCATATGCATTGAAAATTCCGACAGGAAAAATAGTTACAGCACTTCTTGTTGCAATAGAGGGAGGGATTCCAAAACCAATAATTGAGGAAATTTATAAGGATAAGGCCGCAGAACCATCTGGTCATCTTATACCTGTTGCGATTGAAAAGCATTTTAGGGATAAAGTATTTCCAGAATATAAGGGATACAGAATTGTAAGAATAGCTACTCATCCTCAAGTGATGAGAAAAGGGCTTGGTAGTAAAGCCTTAGAAGAACTTGAAAATATCGCCAGAAAGAAAGGTTTCTACTGGGTAGGTGCTGGCTTTGGTGCAAATGTTCAGCTACTAAGATTCTGGTTAAAGAATAAGTTCGTTCCGATACATGTTTCTCCGATGAGGCATAAAGTTTCTGGAGAATATACTACAATAGTTGTAAAGCCTCTTGTTAAATCACTTGAATCGGCTATTAGAGAGTATTATAGGGAGTTTAGGATTAGATTTGTAGAATGGTTGCGTTATGTTCATTATGATATGGATCCACATTTAGCAAGATTGATCTTAAGAGGGGGACATATCTGGGAAAGAATAGAGAAACCATTTTTCTTTGAACCTAGACTAACTAGAATACAAAAGGAGAGGATGAGAGCCTACAAATGGGGAATACTAAGTTACGAGTTAGTATCAGATGTAACGCAAGAATTGGTGAAGGCTTATTTCATTGATGAGGATCCAAGAAAACCAGAGTTAGATGAGATTCTAGAACTTCTCATAATCTCAAGAGTATTGCAAGCTAGAACATGGCCTCAAGTCAAAGAGCTATTAGATTTGCATGACATGTCTAGAAGAAGGGGAATGAGATTATTGGCTAAAGCAGTATTAACACTCTATCGGTATTTTATTGAAAGAGAAATTGGTGAAATTTCTGTAGAGGAGGAAGTTTTAGAGGAGGAAATAGGAGAGGAGGACTATGAACGCATGGTATAGATATTCGGAGGAGAAGAAGGTCATTGATCTAACTGTTACGGAGGAAGAATTGAAAATGCGAACTTTCTATGCAATGACATTTATTACTATGGGAGCATCTGCAAATACATATATCGATATTCCAAATTATGAGCTACTAATGAAGGAATTCGGTGTTACAACATTTCTTCTAGGTTTGATGACTGGCGTTTTTCTAATAGCATACGGGCTATCCTCAATCTTATGGGCATTTCTAAATGAGAAATTAGGAAGGAGAAGAGGATTGCTCACAACAGCCTTGATAATATCCTCAATGCTGACCTTTATTTTATTATTCTCACAAGATTTTATGACTCTTTTTCTACTTAGAGCAGTCTCTGGAGTATTTTTAGGAGCAATAGCGCCGATTGTTTATAGCATTTTAATTGATCTCTTTAAAGCTAAAGAGAGAATTAGGGCTCTCTATAGATGGTCATTTCTTTCATCAGTCGGTTCTGGGATAGGTTTTGGATTATCGTCAGTTTTAGCAGGATTTTACGGCTGGAGAGGTGCTTTTTCTGTAGGCTTTGTGATGATCTTAATAGGAACAATACTTTCCTTTAAAATAATAGAGCCTCCAAGAGGTATGAGCGAAGAGGAGATTGAGGATATAATTAGGAGCGGAAAAACATATCCATATAGAATTTCGCTGAAAGAATTAAAAGCGCTTCCAAAAGACAAATTTCTGAAGGTTTTCCTTTCTCATGCTCTTCTCACCGCAATAACATGGGGAGCATTTGGTACCTGGGCAATTCATATGCTATCATGGGAAGTAGGTCTTTCCAATACTCAAGCGCTATTAATTCTCGGAATCATATCCACTGGAGCAATATTTAGCATACCTTTAGCAAGACTACTGGATGTAATTAGGATAAGAAAACCGCGATATGTACCCTCAATTATTGGATTTATAATATTCTTAGAATCAAGCTTATTTATAGCATTTCTTATAATGATACCAATATACTCTTATGAAACTAAGGATGCACTCGCAGTAATTAATTGGATTACTCAAGATCCTATGATGAGGGAAGCAATACTGTTAGGACTAATAGCAATGGCTCTTAGTAATATAAAAGGACCCATGTTACAAGCAGTTGTTGCAGATTCTTACTTGCCAGAATACAGAGCTACTATCATGGCTGTCGTTAATATAGCATATTTGATAGGGAGAAGCGTAGGAATCATTATTGCAGGAATGCTTGCTGTTTTGGTTGGTACAATTCGATTTTCAATTATCATATCTGAGCTGTTCCTGATAGGTGCATCAATGGCATGGTTCTCTATTTCGCGAGATTATGTTATTAGGGTTGCTGAAATTAAATTACTACTTGAGAAGAGAGCTAAAAGGATCTTGTTAAGGAAATAAAATTTTGCGAATGTATTCCATCAATTTATCAATGTTTATCCTCTTTAGAACACTTATCTCAAAAACAGGATAGCCAGTTAAAACTGAGAACTTCTTCAGTATCTTTAAAACGTTATCATCTACTATGTCTATCTTGTTGAGTGCTAAGACCATTTTCCTTTCTCCAAAGAAGGAATCCACGGTCTTAAAAACATTAATTTGTTCCTCGGGAGTAAGAGCAGCTTCTGTGGAGACATCAAACATGAAAATTATTATGTCTGGGATTGTCTTTATGGCATTTATCGCTAATAATTCAATCTCATTTCTCTCTTCTAGAGGTCTATCAAATATTCCAGGAGTATCTGCTATTTGAGCTCGACCTATTGGTAAATCTTTCTCGCGAAATTCTATATGACCAAAAGTTATGTTCTTCGTCGTAAATGGGTACGAAGCGATTTCAACTTTAGCATTCGATACTGCTTTAACAAAAGAGCTTTTTCCAGTATTAGGAGGACCAGCAACAACTATGGTAGGCAATGATGGATCATAATCGGGAAGTTTTTTCATCCTCTTTACTAGCTCCCTTAGTGCTGAAATTTCCTTTTCTAAACTTTTGACTACTGAGGAAATTCTTCCGTATGCTTCCTTTCTTATTTGCTTGACCCTAATAATAACCTTTCTTACTGGTTCATCTTCTCTCTCTTTTTGAACGCTCCTTATCCTTATAATAAAATCTTTTGTCATTCTATGAATTAACTGAGCAGCCCCATGGATTTTGCCTATATACCTCTTGTAGTCATCTTTTGAAAGCCAGAGTTCCATTATAGAAGAGTAAAAAGGATGTAATTTTTCAACAGAAGGCATCTTCTTAACAATCTCATAAAGTTTGTTAGAAAGATATTCACCAAACGCTTTAATGCTTTCTATAGCCTCACTTTTTACTTTCTTTAAGGGATGTAATCTTATCCCTCCTGGAGGAGATACCCTTTTAGCCCTTTTAAATGCTACATCTAACAATTCATTAGTACTATTAGGGAGGAATATCCCCCTAAAGGGATTACCTCTGTAATATTCAGTGGACATTTTTGAATCCTCTCTAGCATTTTTTCTCAGAGCTTTGTCGAAATCTTTTTTACAGGATAATATTAATCAGATTTTAGCGGATAATTTATTTAGCATAATCGAAAAGGAAATAATAAATTAAGTCGTTAAGCTATGGTGAGGATGAGATTTGTGAGTTCCGCGTCATTATCAACGATGAAGATAGTGTTGTATGGGCCATCGAATTCAGGAAAGACAGCATTTAAGCTTACTCTGCTAGGAAAGTCAGATGAGGAAATAAAACCAACAGAAAAAGCTGAAGAAGTTGAAATGTTAAGGACGGTTTATAAAGTCAAGAACGGCAAAAAATTCCCCCATGAAACATATAGATTAAAACTTGCTGATGTTCCTGGAAAAGAGGATGCATCTGATGAAAGATTATCTGGTTTGCAGAAAGCAATTGGAATTCTCCTCTTCTATGATTCCACGGATCCAGAATCACCTGAAAAATTGAAAAAAATGGTAGAAAATGAAATAATTGCGATGGGATACTTATATAATCTCCTTGGCATAGCTATTGTGGGCACTAAAAAAGATTTAGGATTGAATAAGGAAGCGATAAATAAAGCTCAGGAACTTGCTAATGAATTAAGCTCTCAAATCAAAGAACTTTGGGGTTATGAGGTACCACATGTATTGATTAATGCAAAAGATCGAGAGGAAGTGGATTTAACTCTCAATCTATTAGAACATCTTATGATGTCTTATACCGTACCACAAGCAATATTAGAAAAAATAGGTATTCATAGCGTTTTGAAAGGGGTTGAAATACCTAGTAAAGAAGTAACGACCCCCTCGCCCGCGGTTTCGCCTCCTCCCGCTCCTCCTACTTTAAAAGCAGAAAAAGAAATCATAGAACAAGCTGTTAAGGTAGAAAAACAAGAGATAAAGATGCCAGAAGTTCCCTCTCCAGAAGCTGTTCTAGGCGAAAAAGAAATTTCAAAAGCTCCAGAGCTAGAGGTGCAACCTCCTGAGAAAAAACCAGAAATTCCTTCACCAGAAGTCGCTTTAGAGGAGGTCATTAAACCAAAAGCTCCTGTTCAAGAGCTACCTGAGGTTCCTTTGCCACAAGAAGTATTGACCAAAGAGAAGCCGAAGGAACAAGTTAGGATCTTACCTATTAAACAACCTATGGAGAAAAAATTGCCAGAGATGCCAGCGCCTATTGAAAGAAAGAAACCGGTTACGAAAGCTTTAGTAGAGCCCATTCCAAAAGTCTCTGAGAAAAAGATATCCTTTAAGCCGATAACAAATAAAATGATTTGGAGAAGATTGGAAGAGATAGCGAAGAGATTAGATGATGTACAAAAAATAATTTTGCTTAAGAAAGTAATTAAGGGAGACGAGCAAATTGTATATTATGCTTACTATGTAGGAACAATTCCTAAGGGGGTTTCTACTGACCTTATGAATGCAATAATAGCTATAGACGAAATCTCAGAGAAGTTTCAAATTTATTCAAACATTGGAAAGCTTCAATATATTTTGATCCAAGGAGGTCAAAATGCAATTCGGATATTTAAGAAAAATAAATCTGGCATAATTTATATTGAGACGAAAGGTAGGCAAACCCCTACTTTCTCAGGAAGACTCGGCTTTTAGGGTGGCAGAAAATGGAAAGGGAGAAAGGAAGAGGAGAGATATTATTTCATTTAAAGGAAGAGAAGGAAATAAAAAAAGGTGTTTATAGAAAATTGGTAATTGCAATACCTGAAATAGGACTTGTAGGCTTACTTACTGGAAGAAAACTTGTTGAGGATCTTAAACTGAAAAGATTAGGTTATGTGTATTCAGATGTAACATCCGTCATCATAAGATACGAGAATGGAAAACCAGAGCCGATGATTAGAATTTTTGGGGATGAAGATTTTTTAGTATTCCTTTATGAAGCACCATTAGATATGCCCCTAGTTCTTCCATTTGCTAAATTTCTAGATAACTTCATGGAGGAAAAAGAAATAGAGCTGCCGATAATGTTAGCGTCAGCGCCTAGCATGGCGAGGATTCAAAAAGCTGATGAAGAGATAGAGATAATTGGAGCAGCTGTGGGAGATAAAGCAATTGAAATTCTTAAAAACCTAGGGGTTAAGAGTCTTCAGAATGGGACATTGGGAGGGCCTTTTGCATACATCCTAAACAAGAGATTTGAAAGAGGAAAAGACGGGATTGTTTTGCTTGCAGAGACGTTTCATATGCCGTTAATCGATCCCGCTAGTGCTGCAAAATTGCTTAAAGTTGTAAGCAAAATTTTAGGTGTTGAAAATAGAGTAAATATAAGCGATTTAATAGAAAAAGCCGAGGAGTTGAAAATGAGAATGAGAAAACTTCAAGAGGCTACTCAGACAAATCTACCAAAAGAATTGGGAATGTTATATACATAAGGGGTGGTTATGATGAGCGAGTTTTTCTTCTATTACTCCAAGAAGAAAATAATTAGGCAAGGATATGGTTCACACATCACAGACGATATTACTTATAGCTTTTTAACAGAAATTAGTAATGTTTACCCCCCTAGAGTTTACGAAGAGGAGAATCCAGATGAAACAGTATACTATGTAGAAATGCCTGGTGTGAAACATAAGCAGGATATTAACGCTATTCTGGATGAAGAAGTTCTTAAAGTAAAAGCGAAGCCAGAAAGGCTAGAATACATTGGTCATTCAAAAACCGATAAAATCAAAGAATATAGAATTGCTTTAAAATTACCCGAGGGAATAAAGCCAGAGGATATAAAGATAAAATTTCTTGAGGATAAAGGAATTTTGATAATACGTGTCAAAAAGAGGAAAAAATCAAGAGAAATTCCAATAGAATAATTATGTCCCGCTTAATGCAATTCTAGCAAGCTCTTCTAATCTATCTTTTAATTCTGTAAGAACAGTATAAACAAAGCCTAATTTAACGCCACGACTACCATAGAGAAGAAGTATTGCTCTGGCTTTTTCAAAAGGTTGAAGAACGCTTATACCTTTTGAACCTTCTATTAAAACCCTCATCAGACTTCCTATATTCAGTCTATCTTTTCCAGATAATTCGGCAATTTTTTCAAAACTTTCCATTATAGTACCGGCTAAAGGCTCTTCTTCCTCCCCTCTAGGACCCACGTCTACATCGAAAGCCGTAGGTTTAATGACAAAAACCAAAGGTAGACCCTCTTCGATATCAACAACCATTGCTCCAAGGAGATTTTCATCGCTATTTATAAGAATGTTAAGAACCTCTTCTAAATG
>CBDULE010000036.1:0-10836 GCA_965367995.1 uncultured archaeon
CCTTAAAATGCTTACCACGAGATGAAAGACGATCAACGAACTCCCTAACCTTAGGAGACTTGCTCCTAGCAGCCCCAAGAGCCGCAATAAACATATAACGCCTCAAGTACTTATTAGACTTCTGAGAAGGACTAACAGTCCGCAGTTTACCACCAGAACCCTTGACCACAGGAGCCAAACCAGCATAAGAAGCCAGATGTTTAGGAGACGGAAACCTAGAAATATCACCAATCTCAGACAATATGGCGACAGCAAGAGTAAAACTCACGCCAGGAACAGACATAAGAATCCTAATATCCTCCTCATATTTAGCAGCGGCAACCTTAATCTCACGATCAAGCCTAAAAAGCGAATTTTCTAGGCTATCAATAGTCTCCAGATAAGTCTTTATCAGAACAAGATTAGCCCTAACATCCCTTCGCTTCATAATGGACCTTATAGCCAAGGATAAACTCCCGGCATCACTAACAGCTCTCCCATCAACAATAGCCTTGAGCACCCTCCTCTTGCTTCTACTCTTAAGTAGTTTGCCAATATTATCGACAGTGACTCCAAGAGTCCACAACTGGCTCCTAACCCTCCGCTTGTAATCTGCAATCATATCAACAAGCTTAAATCTAGCCCTGACTAGTGCCCTTAACGCCAATATATCATCATTAGGTATCTCCAACCTTAAGTAGCCATATTGCATCTCGCTCATCAGTCTTATTAGGCTCTGGCCTCTTAATCTTATAAGCATTCATGACTCTCACATCAATACCAGCCCCCTTTAGGGTATAATAAAGTGGATAGTAATAATTGCCAGTTGATTCAATATAGACAACACTAATCTCCAACCTCTTCAGTAGTCCAATCAGCTTACTCAAGCCCTCTGAGTCGTAAGATATTCTCTCAGTCTTTATATGCCCTTTCTCCCTATAAGCGATTTCAAGAAAGTCTTTATGAACGTCAATACCCGCAACATTTTTCAAGTTTCTTCACCTAATATTGTTTATTTGGTGGTGTCTTCCTGGCTACCTCGTGCCACCTTCATGGCAAATTGATGTTCAGGCTCTAGGCCTAGGTATGTAGGTCGCCCTCGGGTGGCACTAGGCTAGATTTTTTATCGGCCTCAAAGGCCAAATAAAAATCAGCCTTGAGGGGCCAGGAAGACACCACCACTAATAGACAAAAAAGACAATCAGAAATAAAAGCCCCTGGTATGTGTAGTCGAGAAGCGACAACAAGGAATTTTTAAAGATTCTGAAGCGGATGATATATTTTTATAAGATTAAGCCTCATTTTTCCAAAAATCTTAGAATTTTTATCGTTAAATCTCTGTTATTGTTAAGTACCCCTCAAAATGGTTAAAGCGCCTAAGTATTGGTGTGATTTTATCCATAACCTATTAATCAGAGATGGTAACCTAAATTTACTGGGCGATTATATTATTGCTAGCTTAGGCGGTGGTTTTAGCGTTCTTCATAAATATTTATAGAATCCAGGAGACGTTACTAGCGATGCATACGTTGTTAAAGTTTTTACTGGATTTCAAAGGGATTAAAATATCAACAATAGCTATACCTGGTGAAGGAGCATATGCTGAGTGGATAATTAGCTTAGCTAATGCTAAAAATGCTAAAGCATTAATTGGAGCAGGTTGGTGCGGAGAATTAGCAGAGAGTATTGATATTGGTAATATCGTTATACCAGTTGCTGCCGTTAGAGATGAAGACGTGACGAATTATTATGTCGATAAAGGTTTCCTGCATTAGCAGATTATGATTTAGCGTTTATAGTCTCTAAAGTACTTAAGGAGATTCTAAATGATGTTGAAGTAGAAGTTCATAGAGGGATAATACTAACGACGTCCTCAACACTTTCTGAGAGTCCCGAATTGGGTAAAAAATGGAGTTTAAATAATGTTATTGCTGTGGATTGCGAAACTTCAGTGATTTATGTTCTCGCATCACTTCTCAAATTACCAGTAATTAATATTCTAACTGTGAGCGATCATGTAGTGAGAGAAGAGCCAAAAAATATGAATGAGCAAACAAAAGATAGGATTAGAAAAACATTTGATTTAGCCCTTAAAGCGGCATATGAAACCATATTTGAATTTGAGAAGCGTGTCAAATTGGAAAGCTAAAACAATTAAAATTAAAAGCTTGAGATTAAATACTTATTCACAAATTAAAATAGATTTACGGCTTATGATATTTTGGACTTCTTGGAGAGATGACTGTTTCTAAAATCGTTTCTAGGTTGAGAAGTGCCATAACTAATCTATCTATTCCTATTCCAAATCCAGCATGTGGTGGTACGCCATACCTAAACATTTCTATATACCAATCATAACTCTCTGGATACATTCCCCTAGACTTTACGGATTTTATTAACACATTTGGATTAGCTATTCTTTCACCTCCCGAAGCGAGTTCTAATGGAGCTTTTTCATCTCTAGGCCATATCCAATCAAAGCTAGCTGTGATTTCTGGTTTTCTTTCTAATGGTTTATAGTAGAATGCTCTAGTTTGTGTTGGCCAATGAGTTATAAAGAAGGGTATCCCAATTTCTTCAGCTATTGCTTTTAGAGCTTCTGTGCTTAAATCATCACCCCATGAGACTTTAACACCTTTTTCCTCACATATCTCAAGAGCTTTCTGATAAGTTATTCTCTCAAATTTCCTAGGAGGAAAATGTATTTTTAGTCCAACATCGCTAAGCTTAGCATTCAAATCTTTATCCTCTCTAAGCCTTTTTGAAACATAATTCATCATATCCTCGATGAGTTCTAAGAGGTCATCCAAGCTTGCTAGAGCTATCTCTACATCTAACGAGTAGAACTCCGATAAATGTCTTGGCGTATCAAACTGTTGCGCTCTAAAGTAATGCGCAATCTCAAAAACTTTTTCAAAAGCGTTTATAGCCATCTGCTTATACAATTGCGGACTTTGAGCAAGAAAAGCTTCCTTACCATAGTACAAGAGGGGGAATAACTCGGCACCACCCTCAGTGGCCGTGGCTATAATCTTAGGAGTATCAATCTCAACAAAGCCTTTCTTTAACAAATATTCTCTAATTAGATTAACGAGTTTGGATCTAAAGAGTAGAATCGCTCTTGTCTTTCTAGTTCTCAAATCTAAATACTTGTATTTAATTCTAGTCTCAATAGATCCGTTAGTCAGTGACTTCATTGATAATGGCAATTGTTCAGCTATGGATAATGGATAGATTCTATTGACATCAATTTCGATTCCTCCAGGAGCTCTTCTATCATGTACAGCTTTCCCTTCGATAACTACAAATGATTCTGGTTTTAAGTTGTCCATGATGAAATACTCATTTACCCTCTCCTTCCTAACTTTAACCTGGATTTTTCCAGACCAGTCTCTTATAATTGCGAAAAGAATTCCTCCCACATTGAATATTCTCTCTATCCATCCAGCTATTACGACATCTCCAATTGAAATTTCAGATATTGGAATTCTTCTTCTTATAATCTCATTAATATCGTATATGCTAAACGTCTCTATAACATCCTTTCTCTCAATTTTCTTTACCTTTCTTCTTCTCTTTATTACAGGAAGATTCCTAAGAATTTCTTCCTTACTTGCTTTCTTGCCTTTCTTCCTGAGCTCTTTCAAAACTTCTCCAACGAGAAGATCCAGAAAGTTTTCGAATTTCTTCTCATCAACCTCTATTGTCTTATGCTTCTTTAAAACCACTTTTATAGCAGACAATATTTCATCCTCGGAAGCCCTTTCCAGCTCTTTTAACTCATCTAGTCCTCCCCTGCCCGTTAGTATATCATATATCACATCCCTATTTTCACCATAATCTTTAACCCTTCTAACCAACTCAAGGAACAATTCTTTGCTAACGTTGTAACCTTCGGATAAAGCCTTCTTTAACTCATTAATTGCTATTTTTACGGCGGTGCTCCATAATTCTCTAGGGATATCCTTTATATAATCCCATAATTCCCTATTATATGCTACAATTAGGGCTTGCTCCTCTGGAACATATTCTGAAAGAATGCTAAATATTTCATCTGGCAGTTCGGGAAAGTCCTTTAATGCTTCTCCTAAGATTTCATCCGTGATGATTATGGGAGGAATATTTGGGTCTGGGAAATATCTATAATCGGCTTCTTCTTCCTTCTCCCTTAGAGTTACTGTTATCTTCCTACGCTGATCCCAATGCCTAGTCTCTCTCTTTATAGCTATTCCTCTCTCTTTATACTTATGCATTCTCATAATTTCGAAGCTAAGAGCTTTCTCAACCTCTTTGAATGAGCCTATATTCTTTATCTCTACTCTCTCTCCTCCCTTTATCGAAACGTTCGCATCACATCTAATATTAGCTGAAATATCCTCATCTATAACTCCAAGAATCCTAAGCAATTCCTGGAGTTTTTCTAAGAAAATTCTTGCCTCTTTAGGTGATTCAAAATCTGGTTCAGTGATAATCTCGAGCAGTGGTACTCCTGATCTGTTAAAATCAAGAAGTGCGTATGTGGACTCTAATATTGAGGCTGGATAGACTATTCTAGCAGGGTCTTCTTCCAGCTGGATTCTCCTAATCCTGATTTTCTTTAACTTATTATTCTCCCCTCTAATTATCATGTAACAATTCCAGGCTAAGGGTATAGCTCCTCCCCTATCATATTGGGATATCTGATAACCCTTCGGCAAATCTGGATAGAAGTAATGCTTCCTATAAAATTGAACGATGTTCGCGATTTCACAATTTAGAGCTTTAGCCACTCTTATACCAAGAATGATAGCTCTTTTATTTGGTCTTGGAAGGGCTCCAGGAAGGCCTAGACAAATGGGGCAAACTATTGTATTTGGTCTTGTTTTATATTTAGCAGGATTCGGACATGAGCAGAAGAGTTTAGTCTCAAGAGTTGTTATTGGTACGTGAATCTCAAGCCCAATTTTTAGCATCACTCATTATAACCACCTTAAAACTCAAGGCTAATTGCTTAAGCATTATACTATTTAAAACTTCTGAAAAAATTTCAATACATTTGTCTTTACTTAGCTAGGTTTTTCTGAAAAATAAGGAATATATGATACTCTAATAAGCTTTGAATATCAATCCTGAAAATTTGTAATTTAAGCCTAGCTCTAGATTAAAGAAGATTTCTAAAGAGTTAGTTGTTAAATGATATTTGCCTGTTTTCCAATTTTTATCAATTATTTTTAGGATTTAGTTCTTATCTCAAGCAAATCGTAAGCTAATAAGAACTTAAAAATGAGGTTTGCTATTGAAAAATTCATTAGGCCCCGATGAGTGAGGGTCACAGTAGCTGAGGAAATATGATGTTAGGGGGCTTATACCGAGGGGCTTTACTATTTTTCAGAAGGTTCCTGGGAATATACATAAGCTAATATAATTTTCCATGCTGATAGAATCTAGGGTGTTCATTATGGATGCCATTAAAAGATTCATAAACGAGTATCCTGAGGTTTCAAGGGAGACATTGGTAGCTTTAGCTGAATATTTTAAGGAGAGGAATAAAGCTTTAGCTAATGCAATCAATGAACTTCTAAATGGAAACATCAAGTCAGCCATATTTATCTTCAAGCATGTGATAGGTTCAACAATAAGCATCGATGCATCGTCGATATCGGCTCTTCTAATAGCCAAATTAATTTATGATAGGCTTTCAGATTCTGATAAGATTATCTCAGCAAAATCTCTCATAGAACTTAAGAAAATCTTGAAGAAATATGATAGCATTTATGAGTTATTGAGAAACGCTAGAGAAATCTATAGGCTTGCATCCTCAAAATTAGCCAAAAGAATCGCTGAGTTATTGATGAAAGATGCGATAGATTTATGCTCATCTGGAAAAAAAATTTTGCTATCATCACTGATTCTGAACTATGCATTAAAATTTGCTGAACTAGCAGGTGATGATGTAACAATCGGGAAGGTAAAGTACAATCTTGCGGTTGTATTAATGAAAGCCGGAAAAGAAGAGGAGCCTAAAAGGTTAGCAAGAGAAGCATACAAAATCTTT
This sequence comes from uncultured archaeon, assembly GCA_965367995.1. Classification (GTDB taxonomy): domain Archaea; phylum Asgardarchaeota; class Njordarchaeia; order Njordarchaeales; family Njordarchaeaceae; genus Njordarchaeum. The sequence continues at coordinate 6,014 of CBDULE010000036.1, forward strand.
GAGAGGTTATCCCAGATCTCAGAGGAATATGTTAAAAATTTTGAAATTGCGAAAAGGCTATGCGAGAAGCTTAACTGCTTTTAATTTCTTCTTCCAATCTTTCTCTAATTTCCTGAACTTTTTCCTTTACTTTATCAATTCTTATTGTCAGGAATTCACCGTTCTCATAGATTTTCTTTCCTCCAACGTAAACAGCTTCAATAGCCCTTAAATCTAGAGCATAAATTATCATCGAGAAGATATCATGAATTGGCGTTCCTTGCAGTACTTTCTTCGGATTTATTACAACAAAATCAGCATATTTTCCCTCATCAAGGCTTCCAGTGATCTTCTCCATACCTATTGCTTTTGCTCCATTAATTGTTGCCATCCGCATAACATCTTCTGCTGTTACTACTGTTGGATTAAGCAGATAACCCTTATGGATTAGAGCCGCCATCCTCATCTCCATTAGCATGTCTAATCTATTATTGCTTGCAGGACCGTCTGTTCCTATTGCTACATTAATCCCTCTCTTAAGCATATCTGGCACTCTCGCTATGCCAGATGCGAGCTTTAAATTGGATGTTGGATTATGTGCAACACTCACACCTCTCTGAGCTAGTATATCTAGATCCTTATCTGATGTCCATACAACGTGAGCAGCTAATGTTCTTTCAGTGAGAATTCCGATTGAGTCCAAATATTCAACTGGGCTCATACCCACTTTCTTCTTTATTTCCTCTAATTCCCATTTTGTCTCCGCTAAATGTATATGTATTCCCAGTTTTTTCTCATCAGCTAACTCTTTTATTTTAGCGAGAAGCTCTTTTGAACATGTATAAGGTGCGTGAGGACCAAAGAAGTAGACTATTCTATCTCTAAGTTTCTTATCCTTGCTCCAAAGTTTTTCAACGTAATTGAGAAAATCAATCTCCTCCTTGATTGCCTCCTCAACGGTCTTATCGATATCAAGAGTTCCTCTAGATAAATTTGCTCGAACTCCAGATTCTACAACAGCATCAGCGATCTTTTCCTCAAAGAAGTACATGTCTGCAAAAGCAGTAGTTCCAGATTCAATCATTTCAGCGATTCCTTGAAGGGTTCCCCAATAAACATCATCAGCCTTCAGTCTAGCTTCTGCTGGAAAAATGTAATTGTATAACCATTCGCTAAGCACAACATCATCCTTAAGACCCCTCAAAATAGTCATAGCAACATGAGTATGCGCATTTATTAATCCAGGGATTATTATTCTGCCTCCCAAGTTCAGAACATCTTCTTCGTCTGGTTTCTCTTTGCCAACATAAGTGATTTTACCCTCTTCATCAAATGCTAAATAACCATCTTTGATAACTCCCTTCCTTCCCATCGTTATTATATAAGAAGCCTTAATTAACATTCTTTATCACCTTCTTTATCACGATAAATTCTGATGAACCACAATTTGGACATTCATCAAGCATCATATCATAGATAAAACCACAAGCTTTACACTTCTTCTTAAAGATTGTAACATATCTAATATTTTTCCCCTTAATCGATAAAAACGCTATTCCTAGTAAAGACAATGCATTCTGTATCTCATAATCTTCTGTTAATACAACAACATCATAACCTTTCTTTTTCAATTCATAAGCCAAGCTTATCACATCGATATCTGCTTCTGAAAGCTTTTTGTTGGCCTTTATTATTAGTTTTAGAACTTCTTTTACAATCCTTCTTCTAGGAGAGAGAATAGATATTTTATTCCTAAAGGAGGAAAAATGAAGGAGAGATGCGCTCTTTTTCAGCTCACTAACTACCGATTCTGGAGCAAATATAACATTTTCCTTACTAAGGTACTCTATCTCTTCCTGCGTTAATCTTAATATCGCTGAAGTATCGAGAACTACCGCCCTCATTTTCTCCGCACCAATTCTATAGCTATGTACATCAAAGCTAAAATCAATCCAGCTAGAGTGCTTGGAGGAATGTTAAAGAGAACTCCAATTAGGATGCTTAGAATTCCAACAGTTACCGATATAATAAACGTTAAAAACATTGCTCTATAAGCATCGTTTGATATTCTGTTTGCTACGGATGCTGGTGCTATGGTAAAGATGTAGATTAGAAGCGCTCCTACGCTTTTAAGCAGTACAACGACACCAGCTGCAAGTGCGATTCCAAATAGGTATTCGAAAATCTTAGACTTAGGATATATGATTAGCGAGCTTTCAACATCGAAGGATATGTAAAGCAATTCCCTTATGAACGTAAGAACCACTAATACCGATAAAGCGCTTAGGATCATTAATAGAATAACATCGGATGTTGTTAGCAAGAGAATGTCACCTATTATAAGACCCCATGCTTGCGTTGCGTATTCCCTAAGCAATGAAATGAAGAACACCGCTGCCGCTAATGTGAAAGCGAAAATTAAGCCCAAAAAGCTTTCAAGTTCCTCAAAGGTTTTCTTTTCTCTCTCAATTAGATAAGGAATTACGATGAGCACGCTAAATATTAAAGCTCCTACTAGGGGATTAATCCTCAAAAGCAAATAGGAAGATAAAACCATGACTAAAGCAGCTCCAGCCATCGCTGCATGAGCAGAGCCTACTAGAAGGAAAGATTCTCCTCTATAAAAGATTAGATTACCTATTGTAGCAGAAATCACTGAGATGAGGATAATTGCTATTAAGGCTCTGAAAATAAACGGATTCAGAAAAATTTCAAGCATGTTTATCACCTATAAGAGCAAAACATAGATCACCGCGTTTAACGACCTTAACTTTCGTCTTATAGACTTTAAAGAGAGTTTCTTCAGTCATTACTTCTGCAATCTTTCCAAAGGCAACCATTTTTCTGTTTAACAAGAGCACGTAATCAATATAATTAACGAATGGATTAATATCATGAAGAACCATAATTATTGAAACACCCTTGTTTTTCATGGAGACTAAGAATTTCATTATCTCCTTCTGAGAAGCAACGTCAACTCCATTAAATGGCTCATCCAGAATTAAAAGCTTAGGCTCTAAGACTAAAGCTCTCGCTATTAATACCTTCTGCTGCTGACCACCAGATAATTCCTTAAATGTTTTCTTCCACGCTTCTTTTGGGAGATTAACTATTTCTAAGGCCTCCTTAACTTTCTCTATATCCTTCCTTGTTGGCATAGAAAACGGTCCTTTTCTCATTGTTAAAGCGTAAAGAACAATATCTTTAGCTTTTAGGGGAACAGCCATATTAATGCTCTCTCTTTGTGGAACATATGCTACTAATCCTCTAACTTCCTCAGAATTCTCTATTGGGTCATATCCGAATACCCTTATTTTACCTCTTAGTGGCTTTATTAGACCTAAAATTGCCTTTATTAATGTTGTTTTTCCAGCTCCATTTGGGCCCATGACAACCATTATGCTTGGATGAGGAAGATGAAATGTGATGTCCTCAAGCGCAATAAATGAATCATAAGCAACATATAATGATTCTGTTTCAACAGCGTATCCCATTCTTAACACCTTTAAAACTCAAATACACCTCGGAATTGGTTTTCCATGAGGACAGCATTTTGGCCTTCCTAATGCATCATAAAGTGATTCAATAAGCTCTTCTGGAATGTCAATATCTAACCTCTTAGCGTATTCACAAGCTTTTTCCAAGTCTATTTTAAGCATGTTAAACATAAAATGCTCAAGGACTCTGTGATTTCTAACTATTCTTTCACCAAGCTTTTTTCCCTTTTCGCTTAGCGAAAATCCTTTCTTCTTATGATGGATAAGATATTTTTTCTTTGCAAGATTTTTCATAAACTCGTAAGCAGAAACTCTTGTCATGCTGAATTCTCTCGCCAGCATGGAGGGTCCTACTATCTCAATTCCCCGTTCAAGGAACTCATACATTTTCCTTATTATTTCCATTTCCTTCCTCGTAAGCATACTATATACCTTGTTAAGTTTTACCTAACAAGATAAGGATGAAGAGAGGCTTTTATTTAAAAAGATTGCTCAATTTTTAAGCATCCGATTCCGCGCGTAAATAAATTTTTCTATAGATAGCAGACGCTATACTGTCAATTATTATAATTAAATCGTTATTCCCAAGACTCAAGTCCTCACAAAAAAGTCTAAAATACTCTTTTTATACTAGTTCTTTCAAAGTCTTCGTCATTTGTTATAATTGCCTTTGCTCCTACTTTTAGGGCGCTCGCTAAATGTAATGCGTCTTCAAGGTCCAGATTATATCTCTCCATTAATTCTATCGCTCTTTGGAAATCTCTCTCTTCAAGGTCTACAAAATTTAATCCTGGAAGTGATGTGAGGGCTATTAAAATCGTTTCTATTAGCTCTTTATCCTTTAGATTTCTTCCCGTAAGTCCTGCTATTATTACCGCAACCTCATAAATTGTGAGTACGCTTGTATAAAATTTGCCCTTCCTTAACTCAATTTCTTTTATCCACTTTTTCGCTCTATCGAGATATCTCTTCTCACCAGTAAGCCAATAGACAAAAACATTTACATCTACATACTTCTTTTCTTCTTCCACCATTTCCTAACAGCCTCTATTATAAACTCATCTAAGTTATCTGGCACCTCTCCTTTTACCTTAAATACGCCAGCAAATTTCTCGGATACTCTCTCAACCTTCCTCAATATTATTTCATCTCCTCTTATATCAACGGATAATATGCTTCCCTTAGTTATTTTTACCTTCTTTCTTATCTTACTAGGTAGAGTTATACGACCTCTTTCATCAACGACCACAAGTTCCATTATACCCACCTAATAATTATCTGTCTCTTATACACATCTCCGAGCCCACGAGACCTCTCTACATCTCGTATGCCGTCTTCTGCTTGAAA
>CBDULE010000037.1:0-10663 GCA_965367995.1 uncultured archaeon
AAACTAAGAAGCATATTTCACTAAGATTTTAACTCTCTTTTTTCTCTTCAGTTTCTTCCTTCTTAGCCTCTTCTTCAGCCTTCTTCTCTTCTTCTTCAAGCTCCTTCTCTATCTCTTCAATCTTAATTTCCTCCACCGGAGGTGTTGTTATTAACGCATGACCGATCCAAAATAGTCCTATTGCCAGAATAATGATTAATGCGAATATTGGAACGAATAATAACCAGTATAATGGGGGTACATAGAGGTCAAATCCAAAGAAATTAACTGTTGTGCTTTCAAATAAATTCTTGGCTCCTAATGCTACTGCAACAAGGCCCCAAAGCAAGTATAGCACGAAAATGCCTAGAGCAACGATAATGAGGCCCCATCCAACAGCTTTTTCAGAACCCATAATTCCATTACCTCTAGAATCTGTTTAAGGAATTAACCATTAAAACACCATTTTTTATTTAATTTAAATCTTATGCGAGAACAAAAATAATAACAAAGAAAATCCCTTAACTCTGAGTTACGAGACATTTTATATCAGATTGAGAATGTTTTTGAAGCATTGTTAAAAATTTCTCTTAGTAAAATTAATGTTTTCTAAAACATGATTCAGAGTTCCCTCTTTTAGCATATATCTTTATTTAATAGTTTTCTCTTCATATATAGTAAGCGCTTTGAGAGGTAGAAAATATGACTGGACTTGTAGCTTTAATCTCAAAAAAGCAGGAAGAAAATGTATTAACCGAAATATTAAAATTACTAGAATTTCACAGTTTCTTAGGCTCTGATGGCGTAGGAATTGCTTATATTTCTAGGAAAAAAGCAGAAACATTAAAATATGTTAACAGTTTTGAGGCCGTTAAAAGCAGATTATACTCTGAGCTAGAGCAAAAGGTTTCTCCTATAGCAATAGGAGAAATAAGATTTGCTACACATGGAAGACCCTCACTAGAAAATACACCCCCTCATCCAGATTGCTCAAGAGTCTTTTTCTCAATTATGGATGGCGTTTTAAGTAATTATGAAACATTATTTAAGAGGCTTAGAGAGGAAGGCCATGTTCTTTTTTCTAAGACTGATGCTGAATTAATTTCTCATATTGTAGAAGGTGAGTATGAAAAAACAAAAGATTTTCTTAACGCGCTTATAAACACTTCAAAAATCGCTGAAGGATACTTCACAGCTGTCATCTTAAACTCAAAGGAAGAAAAAATTGGCGTCATAGCTAATGGCCCGAAAATTTATGCGGGAATTAGTGATACAATGCTATCTTTAGCAACAGAATTTGAAAGTCTAAGAGATGTCGCTCAAAATTATGCAAAAATAGAGAATAAAAGCATTCTAATACTTAGCCCAGATGGTCTAGAATTATTTAATTTCGAAGGAAATAAAAGGAGATTAAAGATTGAAAAAATGCCTAGTAAATTCGAATATAGAATTCCAGGAGGCTTTAATTATTTCATGGAAAGGGAAATCTACGAGATTCCTGATGCTATAAGAAGAACACTTCATGTCCACCAAAAATCATATATTCGTCTGGCAGCACAAATGCTGATTCAGGCTAAAGAAATTTTCATAATAGGTTCAGGAACCTCATATCATGCTGGATTATTGGCTAGTTATTACCTCCAAAAGTTAGCTAAAATACCATCAGAAGTCGTTTATTCTACGGAATTTATCTTCTATAAGATGGATCAAGTCAGCCCTGGAACTGTTATTATGGCTATATCTCAATCTGGAAAATCAACAGATGTTTTAAGAGCTGTTAGAGAAGCAAAGATGAGAGGGGGTATAATACTTGGAATACTTAATCAGTTAGGTTCTCCTTTAATGTTTGCGTCTAACATATATCTCCCCATAGGAGCTGGACCAGAAAGAGCTGTACCTGCTACAAAAACATTCATTTCGCAAATTATAACTTTAATCAAGCTAGTGATAGAAGCAGGGTTAACTAATGAGGAGCTTGATGAGAAGACTGCAGATGAAATTATGAGAGAGCTATATACTCTACCCAATTTAATTGAGAGTGCATTACCAAGTTTAGAAAGACAAGCTACAAAAATAGCTAAGTATCTGGCTAAAAGAAATGATTTATTTGTTTCATCCAGAGGAATAAACTTCCCGTTAGCATTAGAAGGAGCTTTAAAACTTAAAGAAACAGCTTATATCCATGCTGAAGGGTTAGAAGCTGGAGAGTTAAGACACGGACCTAAAGCTATAATCTCTGATGGATTTCCAGTAATAATGATTATGCCAAGAGAAAAAGATGCTAGAGAGGATGCATATAGCCTCCTTTATGAGCTTAAGGAAATGGGAGCAAAGCTCATAGTTATTACAGACGAATTCGATAGGAAGGCTGATAAAATATCTGATTTTGTCATCAAAATGCCCTATGTTATCGATATTTTAACGCCCGTGATGTATGTGATACCTCTACAACTAATTGCTCTAAGAACAGCTATTGAGAAAGGACTTCCAGTCGATTCTCCAAGGGGACTCTCAAAGTATGTTATATTAAAGAGAAGCTAGAACTTCTGCAATCATCTGAACTAAAATTTTTCCATCTTTTTTTGTAACATCAAGTTTTGGAGAGTATTCTACAACGTCAAAATAATTGGCTTTTAATTCTAATCGCCTAATAATATCGATAAACTCTGAGGGATTCATGCCTCTAACTTCTGGAAAAACAGTTGATGAGAAAAATTCTGCACTGAAGAAATCGACATCAAGAGATATCGCATAGGATTTGTTAAGTAAACGTTCGAAATCATTATGATTATCCAAATCTAATACCTTTATACCAAGCTTTCCAGCCTCAATTAATTCATTTGCAAACGAGGAATAACCTCTAAAACCATAAACAATCGCATTAATGTTTTTCTTCCGTTCAATTAATGCTCTTAAAGCATTAGAATGATTCAGTTTTTCCTTTTGTCCAACATCAAGATGAGCGTCAAGCCATAATATTTCTGGAACGTTTACTTTTTCTAAAGCGTAAAAAGTGGATGCGTGATCACCACCTATTAAAAGAACTTTCCCACCAAGTGAGAGGACTTTAGCTATTACATCGGGTAGTTCATTAGAGGTGAAGTCTCCCAAATCTATAATGTCTTTTTCATGTAAAATTATGTAAGATTGCCCTCTTCTTATTACTCCCGAATACAAATTCGAAAGTTTTCTAATTACTATAGGAGCTTTATCAATCCCCGCTTTTTTAGTTATCTTTGTAGATGTTACACGAGCACCTATAATTGCTATAGTACCATTTACGACATCTTTTACATTTCCTTTCGGTAATCCAAAGAGCGTTAGCATTAAATTATCTCCTCGAAAATGACATCTCCAGCTATATCAATTATTTTCAATACAACTTTATCTGTAGGGATTAACTCTCCATTTTTCCTCTTCAAAATGCCTAAATCTAATAGCTTCTTAACAAGATTATTCTTAAGTGCCATATCTGTCGGAATTCTTTCTTTTTTACGTAATTCTAAAAGCAATTTTTTCAATTTAGGGTTCAAAAATATTTCTAAGATTTTCCAATTATTCAATGGCTCAGTGAAATTTCCGTATTCTGCATACAAAATTACTTTTCTCTCTAGCTGAGCTATAAGCTCGCCATATATGCTTTCTATGCTTATAAGATTGGCTATTTCAAGAATCTTGAGGCCTTCTTCAAGATCTTTTAACGATAAGTTATGAAACCTTAAGCTTAATAATTCAAGAAGCTTCGAGGAGGAAATTAGGTAATTTTTCTCGATAAGCTTATAGACATTCCACCGTAATTCATTAAAAAGAGCTAATTGAGGTATCTCCCTTCTATTCAGACCATTTAAAATATCCAGATAATCAGATAAATCCTCTAGAATCGCATCAATATAGGGCTCTGAATTGAAAAGAAATTTCCTTAGACGCATAGCTAAATCAAACAAAATCAGCCTATCTAGAATGATATCATTGCCCTTCTCCTTAATCAAAATCGCGGGATGTAAAGAAAAAGAGCCAAAGTAATAACATATGAACTGCTTATCTGCTTCAAATTCAAAGAGATAAGCCTCACTTCTTCTCTCTTTAATGGAAAGAACTGTAAACATCAAAGCTTGCTTGATTCCATTATCAACTTCAAATGATTCATGTAAAGGTATAAGGATAAATCCAGCTCTATAATGCCAAAATAATAAGCCTATTTTCAGATTTGCTCCCCACTTATTATTTCTTCGCTAGGCATATTTACAATAAGGAATTTAAGGTATTTAAGAAGCTCCATTTTGAGAGGCCTATTCAGTTGTCTTAAAGACTTGATTAGCTCAAGAAATTGAATTATGTTATCCACATTTGAGACTCTTCGCTTCACACTTCTCATAATCCTTGCTGATGTCCCTCTATCAATGCCTATTTCCTTAAGGGATTGCTCTAATAGTTCCAAACATTTCATAACCTTATTTTTGACGCTTGCTTCGTTGCCTCTCCCAATCTCTTTCATATTTTTCCCTGTGCAAGCACAGATGATATCCATGCATCAACAATTTCGGTAGCTGGACTTTCTCTCTCGAGTATTGATTCCTCTTCTATTACTTCCGAAATTAGGATTAGATCAACGAAGTTAATCAGCTTCTTTATCATGAATGGAATTATTATCGCATTTAACGGCATCGTCATCGTTACTTTATCGAATAATTTTTCTATCATGAAAGATAAGAACAACGTTTCGACGTCAAATGGATCCGCCTCCAGAACGTATCTGGGATTCTTAGCTAAGAGGACTTTTATCATCTCATTAAAGTCTCGTTCTATTCCCAGTAAATCTGACAGTTTTATAGTCCTCGAGCTTCTGGAGTAAGCTGTCCATATTTTCTCAATATACTTCTTAAGGAATTCTTTTTCCTCTATATCGACTGCAAGAACTTCTTCTTTCTTCTTTGTTATTCCCTTAAGAACAGAGGATACCCTTTCTCTAAAGCTTTTTACTGATGGTTTGCCAAATATTCGAGGAGATATGATGTGTACAATGCGTTCGCCATCCTTACCAAATAGATTTAACCCTCTCTGAGAGAAGTTAGTAACCGTGCTCCTTATCAACTCCAGCTCTGATTTCTCATCTTTCCCACCTTTTCTTCTTAGGACACTTATGCTCCAGATATGATAGAAGGTTATTCTTTCAAAATATTCAAGAGATTTTGTTACTGCTTCAGTCATCTCCGGGAGAACAACATTAAATGCTGGGATATTTAGGTTTGTATCCACAACTACGTAGAAATCCTCATTTAAATAATCTCTTAGCATATTCGCGGTCTGAAATATCACAAATGGTGGATAAGGAAGATACCTAAACTTCCACATCCTAGTTGCTACAAATACTTTTCCTCCACCTGGTAAGAAAACACGAATTAGAGAAACTGGGTGCGGTAATCTTTGACCGTCCACTTCATAGATAGCCTCGGGTTCTTCTCCAGAGATTCTTCTGTATATTTCATAGAGATCAGGATTAAGAAAATTATAGTCTAAAACCAAAACATTATTGTTTCGTCTCCTTAATAATATTGCATAGAGAAGTGCATAAGGCGTCTTTCCCACGCCCCCTTTCCCAGAGGTGAATATCCCAATTCCCTTAATCATCAACTTTCCTCCTCCAATAATTTAGCTAACTTATTAAATTCTTTAATCCACCTTTCATATTCATCTTTTTCACTTACTTCAAGTTTTTCCTTATCCACAATTCTAGCTCTTTTTTTCTCAACTTTAACCTCTCTCTTTGCTCTTCTCTTTTCAATTCTCATTCTATATTTGAGAACATACGTTTTTTGCTCTTTTATTCGTATCATGAGATTTGGTATTGCTCTTGAATATCCAAAGAATAATCCTATTAAGAATCCCATTAATATTCCAATTCCACCAAATAAATGAGAAGCCTTGACTCCAGGAATCCTTGATACAATATCCGAATATTCCACAAAACAAATGAAAAGCATACCAATTAATGCTGGAGATAGTAATGACATAAATGCAAATCTTTTAGAATCCGTACTATAAACATCAAAAATTCTCTTCTTCGGACTTTCTTCTCTTATTATATCCTTTATCGAAGTTAAAGTCACATAAATAGTATTCCAACATGAAATAGCAAAATAGCCGTAAGATAAAGTCAAGGCAAAAGCAGAAAGAGAAGTATATAATATTGCTGAAATTTCTGAAGTTAAGTCCTCTGTAATAACATTAAGAAAGATGTACGCTAAGATAAAGAATAATGCCATTGTATCAAAAAGCGGATGTTTCATTGGGAGATATGTTACCTCGAAAACAAATTTGTAATAATGAATATAAGCAACACCTAATAATAACCCAGAGATGAAGTGGGCTAAATAAGAGATATAAAGCAGGTAATCATTCAATCCTATTATCTCCTTTAATTTGTCAATCCACAAGAGATTAAAGTTGAATATTATGCTAGAAGCTATGAGCAGGTACGCAGTATTTCTTTTATAGCTCTGAAGTCTTTCAATTTTCTCTAGAAAGAGTTTCGAGAATTTTAGCTTAATTCTTGGTAAAAGAAGCTCTCTAATAAATAATGCTTCTAGCAAACTTATAATAAAAACCAGAAGGATTTGGAAGATTATAAGAAAGTATTTTAGATAAACTGCAAAGAAGAAAATTCCGAAAGTAATGGCAGATGCCAAGCCAAATATCCTCTTATAGTTCCAAAAAATGTTAACGAATTCTGTATATTTATCTTCAGAAACGTCATGATATCGCAGGAATTGCGAAAAATACCTCCAATAAACTGACCAGATCTCATTAGAAGAATCATTAATTACTCTAGCGGTTTTAGCATACGAGTAGAAGAAGATAATTGTTAACAATAGTACTAGAAGAAAGGCTTTGAGTTGTGTGATGAAGAAAGCTATGCTTATTGATACAATGCCAATGATGAAGCTTAAAACAATTATTTTAATAAGCGTTGTCATGAAATAATATGTCCTCGAGAGACTTTCGCTAACCACGATTTGGTCTATTTCTTCTCTGCCAATTGACAAATTAGGACCCCTAAAGAGTTAATACTTCGTCTTTCAATGAAATTAGTAAAATTCTTTTCTTAAAAATTTTGAAAGCGCGCATATTACTGCGTCTCTAAAAGCGTCTTTTCTAGTGTATAATCCCCTAGTAAAAAATCCAATAGCACCTTCTTTTTTACCAATATCAGGAATACCTGAGATTTTTTCCATTATATCCTCTAATTCTATATCTTCGCTTTTGTTAAGCTCATTCAATATAAATCTTGGTAGCGGCAACTCTATAGTAGCTGCCAGACTTGTGATTTTGCCGTCGGAAACAGCAACCCATCCTTTAATAAATAGCTCTCCTTCTCTTATCACAATTCCGCCCTCTAAACCAACATAGAAATCTCCTTTTTCATTTTTCATGATGTTTTTAACCCTGTTTAAAGCACCTTTAATGATTTCTTCTTCGTTCCTTGGAGTAGGACGAACACCAGAATTAACTTTAATTTTTAATACTTTGATTTCATTAGAAGAAAAAGCTCTTTCAAACGCCTCTCTTACAGCTTCAATTTTAACGGGATTCGTACTACCTACGATTATAACAATTTCTCTATTCATTGTAAATTCCCCCCAAAAGAAATTATCTTTTCTTCAAACATAATCTTTCAATGCTTTTAATGTAATGTTGAACCTAGGGTAGCTTATAAAGGACTCTCGAAGAGAATGCTTAGGATATGGTAAATAATTCGCTCAAACTAGAAAATAAAGATAATCACCAAATAAGAATCTTTCATCATAAAAGAACCTCTAGAGACTATCCGTGGTCGGAGGATGACATCTTTGCCTATTATTATCGTTGATATAATAGTGGCTTTTTCTAGCCTATTATTAATACATGCAAGTTTTCGACTGTAAGTAGCCGCCATATAACAGCCAAAAGACTAGCAAACCAAAATTGTCCAGTAGTTTATAATATGCTAGAACTATAATGCCAAGAGGTAAGGCGAATCTGGAGGTCTACCACCATCTGCTACACGAAGTCTAGCAATGTTAGAAGAATGATGGAGGTTATAATAGTTCACCAGACACCTTAGAATCCTACCCCTCCCGCGAGTAGACTTATGCCTAGCAATAACTGTCTTAGAAGAAAAGCGAACCTCGGCATGGTTAGTAGTAATAAACGAGCCAGCAAACAGAACAGCTAAAGCGAGAATAACCCTCTCGACAAAACGAAACTTGCTAACGAGATCTCTAAGGTTGCCCCTAAAGAGAAGAGTAGCATCATTAATCTTGGAACCAACCTCAGGAGCCTTAAAATTACGATTCGTCTCCACGGCGTCAAGGAACTTGTGAGGGTCACTGCAATTCATTGTGCCAAGATATAACTCTACAGTATCCTTAGTCTCCAAGTCCAATATTCGCCTCTTAGACTCATCCTCACGAAAGACATCCCACCTCATCCTAATAGTATAGGAGACCTCAGATGGCACTGTAAAGTTGACCAAGACAACTCCTAGCTTCCGTTTATCATGAATTTGTACGACATGGATAGCTTCTGGGAAGACTTTTCTTATAGGCTCTGGATAGGAATTGGAGCCGTCCGTGATGATAACTATCACCTTATCCTTTAGTCTCACTCTCTCCTCAAGCTTTTTCCTTAAGGCGCTTAGAATCATTAAAACTTCAGACTTGCTTTCTCTGAGTGAGAGTATTAGCGTTGGCGTATTATTGACTACTAAGGTAGCCAACCCGTATTGTCTAGAGATCCCTGAGGATGAGAAGTCTAGATAGATGGCTATAATGTCACTCTCATCCACATCATCTGGTATGTTTATCATAGGTTTTATGTCTGCTAGCGCGTCTAGTATCTTCTCTATCATTGCTTTTGATAGGCCTAGGAATTCTACAGTAAAGTCTATTGTGGTGCCATTCATAACCATGCTTATCGCCATGACCATCTCGTTAGCGTATAGTTGTAGTGCCTCGTAGCTGGTGGTTGCCCTAAAGTATAACCTACCGCTTGAGCTTTTTACCTTTCTTGGCATTATTATCTCAAAGTCTATTTCTTGGCTTATTCTGATGCTTATCACATTGTCCTCTTCATGCTGGTTCTTGCATATGAGCTTCTGTACGCCGTTCTTGTCGTGTCCGTTCTTTATTACCGCCTTGTTATGCTTGCATACGGGGCAGGATGGTGCTTCGTCGCTTGAGATAATCTTCTCTGCTAGCTGTTCTATCTTAGTGAATCTCTTGTCTATTGTGTCTATGATTTTTCTTATCGTGGCTATTTTCGTGATGTACGGCTTCCAGTCGCCTAGTTTGATGTCGATAATATTTTTATCTTGGCTTTTTCTATTCTTATTATTTGGGTTGGCTGGCGCTACTCTAAAAATGTCTCTTCGCTTCATAGCGGGTTGCCTCCGGTCTCCAGCCATTATAGGGTTGACTGGCTGGAGAAATAGCGCCAGCCGACCCCTAATTCTCGTAATACATTAAGGATATAATATTAAGGCATACAGATTATAGAAGTCTAATTGTCATCCTCCGACCACGGATAGTCTCATAAAGCATATATACACAGCAATAATCATAGGGAGATAAGCCTTATTTTATACTCTTTGTCCTTTTTTGTCTTTTGCCTTATACTATGCCTTTTGCACTAATCTGACAACATTATAAGCCAATCCTAAGATGATTATATCTTTTCCTCCAGCCTTATCAAGCCTCAATCTAACCTCATCAAAGAAAGACTTCAAGGAGTGGAATTCAGACTCAATAAGACTTCCCAAAATGCCTAATCCTCTTGAGGAGAGCATATCTCTCTGACGCCCTTTTTCTAGGCCCATCTAAGGGCTCAAGTTTCCCTCATCTGGCAGGAATAAAAGCTACAATGCCATAGGACTCGAGCCATTCTATAATCCAGGAGGCATCAAACCTCTTATCGGCTATAAATCCCCAGAAGATCTCTACAGACACTATTTGCCAGAACGGATAGTTCCAGAAGGCTCCAAGCTTACTATTAGAGCTCTCGCTAGCAGTCAAGCCAAGTATGCCATCGACCTCGGGAGAGTAGGCTACCGTTACCAGAAGGTAAGGAGCCTTCTTACGCATCCTTTTCAGATAATGCCCAGAAACTCTGTCCAACTTGAAGTCGCTACCATCAACAACGTATAATAATGACATTCTTCCTCTGGCTAGCCTCAAAAATGCAGGTCTCATTAGTAGCCTGGCATAAGGCTCTAAACTTGACTTCCATCTTGATATTGATGACTCGCTTGGCACCCTATCTGCCCCAAGCCTAAGGTATAATTTCGACTCCCTTAGGTCATCCAACGCCCTATCGTAAGACATATTATTTAGAATGACATATGCCAAAATTGCTATCCTAGTGGCTAAATTATAGCCTCTTCTTCCTCTTCTATTCGGCTCCCTTGTGCCTTCTTTCTTCGCTAGTCTGTGTATGGCTAAGACCATCCTTATAGTTCCAATATGCCGTATTGTGTCGTTTGGGGGAGGCACCTTCCAGATGCGTAATACGACAAAAATATAAGAAGTGCCTCCCCAAATAAACATCACGGCAAAACAGGCTACAAGACAAAAGATTAGCAAATAGAATTATGAGACTATCCGTAGTCGGAGGATGACAAATAGACTTCTATAATCTGTATGCCTTATAT
>CBDULE010000038.1:0-10445 GCA_965367995.1 uncultured archaeon
ATTCTAATCAGCGGAATTCCTTCTTTCTCATTAAAAAATTTGGATGAAAAAACCAGAAAGGAGATAGCTTATATTGCTGCTAAATATTCTGTTCAGAAGTTTCCAGAGCTTTTCTTTATTTTTGCAAAGGAGATTTATGGAAGTATTTGGTATGTAAAACTAATGGGCGAGGCAATATATCTCAGCAATAAGATAGGAAAACCTTGGATGTCTTATTATATGGAGGGATTAAAAGCAATAGAAAATTTGCCAAGTTCTCATAAGGGTTTAGGTTATATTTTCCTAGCTAATTACGCATATTACGCGGATAAGGAAAGAGCTAAAGCATTATTAATGAAGGCTGTTGAGTTCATTGATGAAGCATTAGAGGGTATCATAGGAGGTATTATCTTACATTCTATAAGACTTGCTAAAAAGCTAGAAATGAAACCTATAATTGATGAGTTAATTAAGAAGATTTCTTATTCTCCTCAGTTGACATTATTTGAAAAAGTGGATCTATTAGCTGAGATAGTTGAAAACTTTGGGGATGATAGCTTAAGCATTAAAGCTCTCAAACTCGCAATAACATTTGCAAGTAAAATATCCAATGATGAACTATTCAAAATGGCCGTCGTAATAATATATAATGCTGCCAAGAAAATAGATGATATCCATGAGCTGAAAGAAATTGCAAAAGGGAGGAGAGGACTCCTTAAAAAGGCTTTAGATGATGTTATAAACCTCAAGCTAAGACAATCTTCAAACCTCTGGACTTAAAATTATAAAATTTTTATCTCTAGCTCGTCCTCAAATTCTACCTCTATTATTAATAAACTATCCTTCTCTTCCACACTACCTTTACCCTTTGAAAATTCAAGTTTCACCTCATCATTCAGCTTTCTCAGGAAAATTTTTCCTTTCCTTTTTCCTGGCAACTTTGCTCTAATAATAGCCATGCCATCTCCTTTTTCTATTGATATCCTTTGACCTAAATCAACTGTCGTTCCTAAGAATTCATCGGATGAATCTGAGATAACATAAAGTTTTGCATCTCTAGGAGGAACATCAGCAGTTATTTCTTTAACCTTTCCAACTACTTTCTCTTCCCAGAAATCTATAACAAATGGATCTTTAATTCCAAATTCATGTAAATTAATCCTTCTTTTAATTTTGCTATCACCTAAATTAACAACACCTATCAAAATCTTTTTATTACTATTGGCCACAATGATGGATGGCTCCTCTCGATAGTAATCAACAACATATCCTCTATTCTCTAATGGAGGAATGCTCTTTATGTAAGCCTCTCTTCCAAACTTAGTCATCAAACTCGGGGGGTCTGAGAACATTATATGGCCACTAAGCAAGAAATAAACAGTCGTTTGAGCTCTAATCAAATTATCGCTTACACCTTTTCTCAATATCAATACGTCTGGATCGTTGTTCCATGTATAATTTAGCAACCAGCGGTGAATTGTGTTCTTAAGCGAATCCTTCATGTTTGGAAAAGCCCAAAATCCCGTTAAACCTCTCAATAATCTAAAGAATGGATGACCCTTCCAGCGATGCTCAGTATCTTCTCCGATTCTCATCCCATCGAAAAATCCATAAGATTCTCCAATAGGTGCTCCGCATCCTAGAAGATAAACATCATCACCGACAGCTTCTCTAATTGCTTTCAAAGCCCTTCTATATATTTCAACTCTAGTCATATCATTTCTATGTCTTGCCCCCTCAATCATCCCAGCGTATAAGAAGTCAAGTTTTAGATATCTAAATCCTGCCTCTACAAGCTTTGAAAAGAGATCTTTGAGGAATTCTATAACATCATCTCTCGATAAGTCCAATGCATAGGTAACTTTTCCCTCCCATACCGGATTATAGAAAGCTTCTAAGGGTTTCCCTCTGTCATCTTTAACAAGCCAATCTTTATGCTCCTTATATATTTTTGAATATCTAGTAACTAGGAATGGAGCTATCCATAGACCAGGGATAAAACCGTTTCTCTCTATATCTTTAGCTAAATCACTTAGACTTCCACTAAACTTTTTATTAAACTCAAGCCAATCCCCTAAGGTTTTCTGATATCCATCATCCACTTGGAATACCTGAACTGGAATTCCGAGCTCTCTAAGCTCCTTCAGAACTCTTCTAATTTTACTCTCATCTATATTTCTATAAAAGTAATACCAGGAGCACCAGCCATAGACCCCCTTTTTCTTTCTCCTAGGCAATAATTCTCCGTATTTCTTAAATCCATCTATCCAGTTGGAAATTGAGATAAATAAATTTTCGGAGGTAAATTCCTCCCTATTTAAATCATCTGTTGCATTTAACGCTATAATCCTATTTTTCTCCGCTATAAAATAACCATGATAATGCTCCTGGCTAGTAAACCCTAGAACAAGCTCGAATACTTTTGTTTTTATTGCTGTAAAATAGTTTGAAATGTTTTCTGGCTCATCAATCCTATAATAATGTACAACTCTTGCATACCAGGTAAGCTTAGGAATTATCAAACTTAACTTCTTATCCCTCTTTCTAACGCTTATAGGTCTCGTTAAACTCCACGATTGATAACCGTTTTTTAAGTAAACATAATCTTCACTTATTGGAATCGAAGCAACTATTAAGTCTTTTATCCTCTTCTTTTCCTTATTTTTAACATAGAGCTTGAATATAGCTGAACCTTCATCGATAATTTTAAATGAAAGTTTAAAATAGAATTCGGAATCATCATACTCAAGACATCCTTCTTTAGTTCTCAAAGGTTTAACAAGCTTAATTTTGCCATCAGATAAGACTACTCCAAAGGAGATATTTGATATAAAATTTCTAATATTGAGCGAAGCTTTGGACAGAATAGGCACCTCTAAAGAAGCTTATGAATAAAATCCAAAAATAAAAATAAAAGCTTTCTTTAATTACCCAGACTTGCAATAAAATGTTAAGAATTTATTCTATAATATTCTTTTAGAGAATTTTAAAGGCTACAACTGATATATTATCCTTTTAGAGAAATGGAGGGTATAAAATGGCAGTTGTACTTTCGAAGAAGATGAAAAGAGAACAACTTTGGCTTACAATGCTTTATTACTTATACGTGAAATTGTCAAAAGTCTTAGGAGACAACTTCATTAAACTAGCAGCTCCAAGAAATCCTGATGTTACTTTGCATGATAGGAATCTTGTTGTTGTCGTTAGGAGGCTTTCTGATGATGTTATCGATGCTGTCTATGATGCTATTGATGAGGTTGAAAAAGAGTTTGGAATTGAAAATGAAATATTGCCAATGATTTTAGAGGAAAACGACGCAAAAATAGAAGAATATGAGAGGGTTCTGGGACATGAATGATATTGATGAGATGGTTGCTGATTTTATAAGAAAAGGAGAGAAATTATTTGAAGAAGCCGAAAAAGATCTAAGAATAGGTGCTTATAATAAAGCTGTTAGTGCTTATTACTTCGCTGTTGAATGTTATGCAAATGCCTTAATGCTCAAAAAGAAACAGAAAGCCAGAGGATTTAGTAGTAGGAAAGGAGTTCTTGCGAGCATAATTTCTAGGGAGATAGCAAGGAAATTTGACTATCTGTACCAGTTAAGAGTTAAGGCGGATCATCATGCTGATCTTTTAAATGAAGCGGATGCATTAAGAGCTAAGGATATAGCTCTAGAAATAATCAGTAGTATCAAGAAATATTTACAAATGCAGTAAAAATTTACATAAGGCGAACATTTATATAGGTAATCAATAATCCTTCTCATTATATAACTATTCCTTAAGGAATATATCTGGTGAGGAGACTATGGCATTTAGTATTAGGGGTCCTAAAAAAGTTGATGATATTGAGATAACTGAAGAGTTTTTAGAGACCTATAAAAAATTGCTTTTAAAAGCTGCTAAAAAATTCTTCGGGGATTGGGTAGAGTATAATCCAAATGAAAGACTCGTGAATAGCTTGATAATAAGCGAGTTTAAAAACATGGTTAAATATGGTCATGCGTATTGCCCATGCAGACTAGAGAAGATTAGAGAACACATATGTCCTTGCGAACCAGCTAAAGAGGAGTTAATGACACAAGGGATTTGTCATTGTAGGTTATTCATAAATCCAAAGATTTACTTTAAGAAGGAGGAGAAATAAACTATATTAACTTAAATTCTTTAAGCAGTTTCATCATCCAGTAAATGTTTAATTTTAGTGTTTTTGCAGCTTCTATTGGATCTTTTTTCAATTCCTCAACTTTATCTCCTAACAGTTCTTTTAGTATGTTTGTAACTTCATCATCCATAACTTCTATATAATCTCGTATTCCCGTCGCAATTTGATGATCTACGTTTAACAATTTAATTATATCATTAACTTTAGGAACTCTTGGAAATTCAATACCGGCTTCTAAATATTTCGAAATAAGTTTTTTAACATAATCTCTAATCATTTCTAAATTCGAGACTTTAGAAAAAGTCTCTATATCTACTTCAACACTAAAAAGCTTATCACTAATAAAATAAACCTTAGTTGGTCTCCTATTTCTCTTAACTATTTTCCAAGAAAGTATTCCTGCTTTAACAAGAATATTGAGATGAAAATGAACTGTAGAAGGAACTTTACCTATCTCCTTTTGGATTTCTGTTAGGGACATCTCCCCTTTTCTCAGCAAAAGCTTGATAATCTCTTGCCTAGTTTTTTCACCTATTGCCTCCATAAACAAGATTGCTTTTATCGGCTCAGTTCTTCTTATAATCATATGTTTTCACTTCCTTGCAATTAAAAGGTCTAAATTTCCATCTTCCAAATAAATGCTTAAATCAGACGCTCCATTGCTAAAAAGCTCCCCCTCAACACCATTTGAGATCTCTCTGCTTTTATGAGTAAATCCCATAGAGACTACATTCGCTTTACCGTTTATGACTTTATAGTTAATCCTTCCACCACTTAATACTCCATTTATATCAGCATTTCCATTTTTTATTCTAATGTCTCCGGTTATATTGTTTGTGATTATGTTTGCATCAAGATTTCCATTCGATATGCTTAAGCTAAGAGATATGTTATCCGAAACACACAAAAGATTGGTATTGCCATTATTTATGCTTATAGTCATGCTAATATTATCCTTATATACGATGCAATGTAGGAATCCTGTATCTATGAAAACAGCGATATTTTTCACGCTTTTTCCAACGATTACTTCCATTATTGCTGTATCAAAGTTCATAATTAAGTAGGATTTATCCTGAGATAATTTGTATTCTCCCTCGCCCGAGTAAGTCCCATTTATGAACCAGCCGTCAATTGTTTTATTAACAATTAATCTTACTCCTCCTGTTTTAACATTAATAATGACGCTGGATATTTTTTCATTTCCCGACGCTTTTACTGTATTTTCAACTGGCTTTATTGTACTTGGAACAAGAGATAAAAGCATCGAAGTTAGAATAACTGCAATAAATATTATGCCAAGTAGACTCTCTGTTTTCATATGCTAACCACCCCTAACAATAGACTTATTGCGAAGAATATTGGAATTAAAACAGCTGTTAATAGCATCCATGAAATCAGAACTGAAACTATAAACTGAGCTACATCTATCTTAAAATAGGCTTTAGCTGCGAAATAGAGAAGAACATGGAGGAAGAACCACCAAATAATGCCATTCATTAGCAATAGAAATATGCTTATTAATTCGTCGAACTTTGGCATGAAATATGGAGCTAATAGGAAGTTAATGATTGATGTTACAGCGACTATGAAGAAGGCAACCTGAGCATAATTAGAAAGCTCAAGAAATTCTATAAACCTTCCAGGAACTTTATAAACTCTCTTGATTATAAAGCTCAGAATTGCTATGTATAGAAACCATATTAGAAGATAATGACCAAAAGAATACAGTAAATTAATCATATTAAGATTACTTGATCGTGAGTAAGAGATCAAACTAGAGTTTAATGCGACTAGGATTAATATTAAATAGCTATCCCTCCTTGACTCATCTAATAAGATCGCTTCAAAGGCGCTTCTTGGTTTTGTCATTATTAACCCTATCTTATCAATAACGTTCAATGCACTCACCTATATAGTCCTTAGGTACTCAGATAAGTTCTGTCTTGATATGTACATTGATATCATAGGCAATGGCGTTACTAATGGTAATATTGGAATTATGACTAATAAAATGATATCTAATATGTTGAAGGTTACTATCCCATAAACGGGTATAAACGACCTATTAATTAAATCAACAAAACTTATGGGCATTAAGAATCCTATGATAATTGTAGGAATGATGGATAGAAGATATAGAATCAAACCTTCTGATAACATAATCTTCCCTATATCTCTCTTACTTGCTCCAAGACTGATAAAAAGAGATATCTCTTTTTAATCTGCTTACATAAGACATGAAGAAAAATAAACCCATTCCAATGATTGACATCGTAATGACCATTGTGCTTATGGCTGTTAAGAAAACAACTATTGACTTTACAACAAGCTCATTAATCATCTTCCTTAAATCCTTCATTATCCATATTGATGCGATATTCAGCTCACTAAAGTCCATTAAGCCCTTGATTACCTCATCGATATTAGCATCTTCCTTAAGCTTAATAAAAGCAGCATTATAATATCCTTTGTTTATTGCTCCTGCATTATACATGACTTCATCTAGAAATATAAAACCTAACTCGTTTTGATACATCTCATTAACTATTCCAACAACTTTGGCCTTAATTGAAATATTGAGACTATCAATCTTAATCTCCATCTCGTCTCCTACTTTTATTCCTAAGAAAAGTGCGATTTTGGGAAGCAATGCTATTTCATTCGCATTTAATGGTAGCCTACCCTCAATTATGTCAGGACTAAAAACTTTTCTATCCCTCTTCAAAAAGAAAAGGACATAATAGCTTGAAGCAACTGATGGAGGGTTTCCATTATAAATACCACATGATATCGTTATATTTTTCCTATGGATCCATAAAAGAATCGCTGGATCTAAGTCCTCAACGCCGCTAATGTTCTTTATTTTCATCATTTCGCCTTCTTTTATTGGAGCTCTAAAGCTAACAGTTAAATCAACACCATCATCGAGAGATTTGCCTATTTTATCGGCTAAGGAGTTGGATGTTTTTACTAGGCCAAAAGATAAACTTGAACCTACGATTAGCATTATGACGATTAAAGAGAGCTTTTTCTTGCTTCTAATTAATCTTCTATACGCTATTAGTAAATAAGTTGGAAAGCTTTCTCCTCTCCTAGTAGGTTTATACTGATATCTCTCATAGCCCCATCTTATTGCTTCTGCTTCCTTAATCCTTAATACTTTACTGGCAGGAATGAATGTGAAGATAAGTAGAACTATTAAGTTTATGAGTATGCTTATAGCAAATGTGCGTAGGTTTAGAACTATAGGTATTTCCCCAACAAATTCTCCGAAGAATAAAAGAAATGATAGCTTTGTTATTAAAAGGCTGAGAATTGCCGCTAGAGGTATGCTGATTAGGAAAACAATTAAGGCTTCTTTGTATATTTTTAGTATTATTTGCCTATTTGTAAATCCTAAAGCTTTCATTATACCATAATATCTGAAGTCTCTAATGATTTCGTAGATTAGAGTAACCGCAAGAACAACGGCTGAAAGAATCGTTGTTGGAACCATAAAAATTCCAAAAACAAAACTTATTGATTCTAATGCAACAGATGGAGTTGATGTAAGTACTGATTTCCATAAGACTTTTATCCCTTTATCCTCAAGCATATTAACTATTCTGTTTGCAAGTTCATTTTTATCAACAAGACCATCAGAGAGGACATAAAGCATATTATATGTGCTGACGTTTAAGAAGCTCTTGAGAGTATCTATGGGAGTAAATAGTACAACTCTTAGCGGTATGTTGAATGAAAGAGTCCATTGTGCATCAACTAATGAGACAATCTTAAGCTTAATACTCCCGTTTTTTGTAAAGACTTCTACCTCATCCCCAATCGTTAAATTCAGCTTATCTGCCATTCTATAATCCATAAAGCATACATTCCCCTCAAACAACTTCCACGCGTCTTCTTCAACTATAGGCTTATTCAATTTTCTCTCTTCATAGAGACCGTATAGAATAAATGTCACATAAGTATCATTCATAACACTAAATCCCCCAAGAACTATGTTAAGTTCAGCATCCTTTACATGTTCTATTCTCTTGATATCTTCTAATATTTCCTCAGAAAGCCCAAAGTCTGTCGATATAACTATGTCTGCTAAGCTATATTTCGATTGAACCATTTTTGAATACTCAACATCTGATGCTTCAAGGTTTCCTATGATTGTTATCATGCTAATCGAAATTGAGAAAAGAAGGATGACTATTGAATATCTCAACTTATTTCTTGCAATCTTTCTTAATATATCCTTCATAAGCTCACCTCTACTAATTTCTTATCTTTTATCGTAATCACTCGATTGACAACGTTCTTAGCATGTTCCACATCATGGGTCGCTAGTAGAATTGTAACGCCTCTCTCGTTGAGTTCTTTGAACAAATTGAATATCGCTATAGCATTCTTTTCATCAAGATTTCCAGTAGGCTCATCAGCTAATATTATTCTAGGATTATTGGCTAATGCCCTAGCTATCGCTACTCTTTGCTGCTCTCCTCCAGAAAGTTGAGATGGGAACTTATTAGCGTTTTTCTCCATTCCAACGATTCTTAGAAGCTCCATTGCTCTTTTTCTTGCTTCCTTTCTAGGAATTCCTATAAGCTCCATTGGAATCATTACATTCTCTAAAGCCGTAAGATAAGGGAAGAGATTGAATGATTGAAAAACTATGCCAATTTCTTTTCTCCTATAGAGAGCTAACTCTCTATCCCCTAACTTTGTGATATCCCTTCCATTAACAATAATTGAACCTTTATCCGGCTTCTCTAATCCAGCGATGAGGAATATAAGAGTGCTTTTACCATATCCTGAAGGGGCAAAAAGACCTATGAAATCTCCTTCCTCAATAACTAAATTAGCGCCCTCAAATACTCTAGTTACTACACCATCCCTATAGCTCTTGGTAAAGATCTTTTACCTCCACAATTAGCATTAAGAATCACCAAAATTAGTTTTCTTCTCTGGTTCTTAAGAAGCAATACACTAGAAGAGCAGTAAGTATGCTTAGAGACAGGAGGTAAAAAGTCACATTAGTGTTGGTGGAATCTATTGTGCGCCCTAAGACATCAATTAAACCATGTGCTAAAATAAGACCAGTAATATTTCTATATTTATAACGATAGGCTCCAGCGATTAGGCCCCATATTAGCGGAAATACAATGTTATTTATATGAATTGATGCAAACACTAAAGCAGAGATTAGTATTGCCCATGCACCATATTTTTCTTCTAAGGCAGAGAAGAAGAGCCCTCTGAATAAAAGCTCCTCAAAAAACACCGACGTAAAGCGTGTAATAGATTAGTAGTATTAGATATTCCGTGGGATTATATAATATCTTTATCTTGAATCCAGCAGAGGCTAAGACAAGAATGTATATTCCTACTGAGAAAATTAAAGGAATCAAAATATGCTTTTTAAAGTCAATATCCTTTAAGAGTCCAACCTCTTCAAGTGAATAATCGAAAATTTTCTTCTTAAGCAGAATTATTAATATTAGCTCCAACGTAATTCCAACAATCAATATGAATTTACGCATGAACAATACTGTTAAGAATATCGGCAATATGAACAGGAATAGTACTATGATGATAGCTTTTCCAGCCCTATCTAGACTCAATATCTACACCTTTTGATTGATGATTTCATTTCGACTGAAAATCGAAATATAAGATTTTGAATAAATATCTTTAGTATATATCAATATATATCTATGATTAAGATTGAGCTCAGCTTTTTGGTCAAGTTTTTATTTGATTTAAGCAGAAATCATTTGGAAAGCATCTTTGGGGTGCTATAATGTTCATATCCAATAAAGCGAAAATTCTCTCTAAATTCGTGTCTAAGAACGCTTTTATATTTGGTCCTTCTGAGATAGGAGAGAATACTATAGTAGACTCAAATGTAATCATAGGATATCCTTCAAGAGGAAGCTTAAAAGAAGCTTTAAGTAGTGCTAGAGAATATTATGAGCTTTTAGAAAATGCTAGTAAAGGTTCAAAAATTGGTTCTAACTGTCATATTAGATCGGGGACTATCATATATGAGAATGTCAAAATCGGAAATAATGTTCAGACCGGTCATAATGTTCTAATAAGGGAATTTACTGAGGTTGGCAATAACGTTATAATTGGAACTTTAAGCGTGATAGAGGGTAGAGTTAAAATTGGTAATAATGTTAGAATTGAAAGTGGAGCTTTTATTCCTATAAATAGTGAAATTGGTGATAACGTTTTCATAGGTCCTTACGTTGTTATAACAAACGATCGATATCCGTTATCAAAGAAACTAGTTGGGGCTACCATAGAGG
>CBDULE010000039.1:0-10359 GCA_965367995.1 uncultured archaeon
ATTTATATCCTTGTCAATGATTGTATCTCGGCGGAAACTCCTTTTATGTTATTCAAGATTTTTTCAATTTCTTTTAATTTCTCTTGGCTTTCTGGAATTATTAAAAGAATTTTAAGTTTCTTAAGCCCGAAAACAAATGGCTCAATCTTAGAATCTTTAAGCTCTACATCATTTGGTAATATCTTTTTAATTTCCTCTAAGATTTTCTCCATATCAACCTCGGCATCATCGGGTGTTAATTCAAATATAACAGCATTTTGAGCCATTTTACCTCACCTTTCTATGGATATTCATAACCGCAAATTGGACATCTAGCTATATTAGCCATTTTTCTGCATTTCGAGTCGCGTATGATGATACCTCTACCACAATTTGGGCATCTAAATGCCACTGCACCAAAATCCCTTGGATGTATTACTTTATTACATGCTGAGCATCGAGGCATGGTCAGGTATCTAGGATCTGAAATTGTCGAATGAGCTACTTTATCTGGAAACTCCTCTTCGACTTTCTCTATCTCTTTAAATAATTGAAAAACCTTCATGTTAAGCTACCTCACATCTTTAATATCATGCTGGATAATGATTTCCCCTACAACTTTATATAAAAATTTTTGAGGTTGAAAAAATGAGTAGAAATGAGAGAGAAAATCTGCTGAGGAGATTAAAACCAGTCAAAAACCTAAAATTTAAGGAAAATATGACTATATCAGAGCTCATTGAACAATTCGCTTATATAGGAGGATTTACGGCCAAAAAAATATGGACGGCGGTAGAGATTCTAATAGATATGTTAAAGGACGAAAAAAGCGTTAATTTTCTCTCTTTTCCTGCAGCTATAATAGCAACAGGATTGAGAGGGGCCATTGTTGAGATGATAAAAAGAGGCTATTTTGATATAATAATAACTACTTGTGGAACTTTGGATCACGATATAGCAAGGTGCTTTAGGGACTACTACGAAGGTTGGTTTAATGTCGATGATAAAGAGCTTCACAAGCTTAATATTCACAGACTTGGAAATGTATTTATCCCCGTCGAGAATTACGGACTTATAATTGAGGAATTCATGAAAGAATTATTGCCCAATATTGAAGGTAAAGAACTATCAACTTATGAGTTATCTCTTGAAATTGGAAGGCACTTGGATAAATGTAAAAGAAGAGAAGAAAGCATTCTTTGGTGGGCTTGGAAAAAGAAGATTCCAGTTATAATTCCGGGGATAACAGACGGGGCTGTTGGATATCAACTTTGGTATTATTCTCAAGATCATGATGTAAAAATAAATGTGTTGAAAGATGAGCAACTGTTAGCGGATGTAATCTATGATGCTGAAGTTACTGGAGCTCTAATGATTGGAGGAGGAATATCAAAACATCATGTAATCTGGTGGAATCAGTTTAAGGATGGATTAGACCGCGTGGTTTATATTACCACTGCAGTTGAGTGGGATGGTTCTCTTTCAGGTGCTAGAATTAGAGAGGCAATCTCATGGGGGAAAGTTAGCGAGAAGGCAAAATATATTACAGTCGAGGGAGATGCGACGGTTATCCTCGCTCTAATCGTTCCTTACCTAATAAATAACGTCAAGCAACGGAATACAAAGAAAATTTTATGAGAATCAGAGCGTCGCAAGTTCTTCATCCTTCTTCCGACTGGGGTTGGTTTCATCATCTTAGAGTATTCTTCATTCTCCTTCCTCTTTTAATATTTTTCTGATAAATCGCTCAACTTCTTCTTCAGAAATTTTTTCAGCTTCTTCTTTAGCTGGCAGAGCTATACCCTCCTCACTTGCTAATTTTTTAAGTAGCTCCTCTGTCGCAACAGATAAATCCTCTGAAGATTCTGATACAATATCCATCCCTTCTATAAGCACTTCTTCGCTTATACCCATTCTCTCAGATACTTTTGCAAGCTCTGTTAATGCTCTTAATAATTCCTTATCTCCTGTAGTTCTGGATATTGAAGTAAGTAGCGGGATCATTTTTCTGATGCTCATAGCAAGTTGTTGCATCACTAAGCCACGTTCTAATAATCCTTTCAAGTTTTCAAGTTGCGCACGAATCTTCATAGTATTCTTAAGATTCCTCTCATAAAGAATGGCTTGTTTAGCATGCTCTTTAGCAATCTCAAGCTCTCCACTCCGCAAATATTCTCTCGTTCTTCTTATAGCCTTCTTTCTCTTAAGTTTCAATTCATTTTCATATCTGATAAGCCTTCTCTCTAAAACTCTCAAACTCGCTCTTATTTCGCTTGGTGAGGGAGGCGGCTTTTCCCCTTTAAGCCACTTAAAAAATTTTGATAAAACTGACATTTTTATCATCATCTAGGAAATAGATTAGCCTTAAAAATAATAGAGTTGGTTTGTTTGTAGATTTTTATGTTTTTGATTTTAGCTCCGCAATTTTTCTTTTAATCCTCTCAAGGAGAAGATTATAAACTATTTTTCCATCAACCTTTCCACGTAAAACTCGCATTGCATCGCCCATTAGCCCCTTAATGGCTCTTTCTCCTCTTTCAGCAATGAGTTTAACATTTTTCTCCACAAGCTCATCTAGGAATTTTTTGACTTCATCTATAGATATCTTCTTCAAACCAAGTGCCTCAATCGCTTCATCAATGTTTTTATCCGGATGTGAGCTTAGATATTTGAGCATTGGTTCAAAGGCCTCTTTACTTATCTTTTCATCCTTAAAGTACTTGAATAGTTTCAGAAGCTTCTCATCAGATATCTGATCGACATTAAATCCATCCCTTCTAAGGGACGTCATCAAATTAAATATTACAGAGTAAACAAACTTGGCTGGAATTCCAATAGAAACGGCCTTTTCAAAAAGCTCAAACCTATCTGAGAGAACTATACGCCTTGCCTCATTAGCTGTAAATCCAAACTTCTCCATGTATTCTTTTTCCTTTTCCCAAGGATAGGGTGGCAAATAAGCTGTTGCTTCTTTAATAAACTCTTGAGTTAATATGATGGGGGGTGTATCTGTATCTGGATAAAGCCTAGCGGCCGTTCCTAGCGGTCTTTCGAATGAGGTTGTCCCATCAGGATTTGCTCTTCTAGTTTCTGGAGGAACGCCTTTAATAGCTTGTTTTGCTCTTTCCTTAATTTCATCAATAGCGTCAAGAGCTCTATCTTCCGGTCCAACAACAAATGCTACAGCGTCTTTTGTTTTATCAGCTCCTGTAGCTTTAAATAATTCCTCTTTCTCCTCTTCACTAATTCCATAAGCAGGAAGCTCATCCGTATGTATTATTCCAGCAAGACCAACGATGACTTTAACTCTCTCAGCAAATTCTTTTCCAAATCTTCTTCCTGGAAGAATTTCAATTCCAAGAAGGCCACCGAATCCAGGAAGTCTTATTGCTATTACCTTTTCTCCTCTAGAGAGTGCTGATTTAATGAATCTTGCCTTTGTCTTCTTGAAGATTTCAGAAACATCCACTGGCTTCTCTTTTTCAATATCTTCCTCGGTCACACCTCTCTTTTGAAGCTCTTTTGCAATTTCTATCAGCTTAAGCTGTCTTCTTATCTCATTATCGATGAGCGGCTTAAACCATTCTGGATATTGAACTCCCTTAATCTCAATTCTATTTCCTCCCTTTATACTAACGTTAATATCCTGTCTAATTGTTCCTATACCTCTCATAGCTTTTCCAGTTGCCCTAAGCAAACTTCCTATGCGAAGAGCAGCATCTAAAACTTCCTCAGGAGAATGCAAATCAGCTGCTGTAGTTATTTCGACCAGAGGAATACCCAAACGATCTACTCTATAAACAATTTTTTTATCATCTTCAGATATTTTCCTTGCAGCATCCTCCTCTAAGCACAACTGAACAATCCTTAGTTTTTTACCATTTGATAAAGGCATCCAACCATCAAGGCCTATAATCATTGTTCTTTGAAAGCCGGAGGGAACGCTTCCATCAAGATATTGTTTCCTAGATACTATTACTACATCAGGGATCTTCATGTGAAATAGTTTAGCGATTAGTATCGCTGTCTTTAAAGATTCTTCATCAACATCATATGGAGGCACTTCATCAATCTCATATAAGCAGGTGTGTTTACTATAGGCTTCATATACGATAATCTTTCTCTTCTTAAATTCCTTAAGCATCGTTGGATCTATTTCACCAGTTTCACCTAAAGTAGGTCTCATCCAGCGCATTACTATTACATCTGGTTTCTCCGTTAAAAGCTGAGGCTTACAGTGACAAAAAAGCTTCCTAGAACTTTTAAGTTGTTGATGAATCTCTAATCCAACTCGTAACCCAACTTTCTGATAATCGATCTCCTCCATATGCACTCACACGGATAAAGTCAAAAACTATAAGATGATTGAGATAAATCTCCAATAAAGAATTTCCTCTTCTTGCGATTAGAACCAGACATATTTAAATACTAAGTGTTTTAAAAACCATTCTTAGTTTTGCCTCTCCCAATGAATTGGATTTTCCGAGGGAGAGTGCGTAGATAAAAAGATTGAAATACTTTATGATAAGTATTAAAAAACAAGTCTTAACACCATTACTTAATATTGCATAACCCATGGTGAAAGATTATGGCAAAGAAAAAGCCCCACCTTAATCTAGTTATTATCGGTCACGTAGACCATGGAAAGAGTACAATGATTGGTCACTTCCTATATCTAGTAGGAGCTGTGGATGAGAGAATCATTAAGAAATATGAGGAGGAAGCAAAACAGATAGGAAGAGAAAGCTGGAAATATGCATGGGTTCTAGACAAATTAGCTGAGGAGAGAAAAAGAGGATTAACCATTGACCTCGGTTACTTCAAATTCGAGACTAGGAAATACATGTTTACAATCATTGACGCCCCTGGACATAGAGACTTCATTAAGAACATGATTACTGGAGCATCACAGGCAGATGCGGCAATTCTGGTAGTTTCAGCAAAGAGGAATGAGTTCGAGGCTGGATATGCTCATGGAGGACAGACTAGAGAGCACGCAATCCTAGCTAAGACACTAGGAATTGACCAGTTAATTGTATGTATAAACAAGATGGATGCTGTTAATTATGATAAAAGCGTATATGAAGAGATAAGAGATGAACTCAAGAGATTCCTTAAAGGAATCGGATATAAAGTTGACAAAGTACCATTCATTCCAACTTCAGGACTCTACGGAGATAATCTGGTCAAGAAATCAGATAAAACTCCATGGTATGATGGTCCAACACTACTAGAAGCTCTAGATATGTTGGAGCCGCCTAAACCAATGATCGACAAACCACTAAGATTACCAATTCAGAAAGTATACAAGATTAAGGGAGTAGGTACTGTTGTAACAGGAAGAGTGGAAACTGGAGTATTAAAGGAAGGAGATAAGATTATAATTGAACCATTAGGAAAAGAAACAGTGGCACAATCAATTGAGATGCATCACGAGAGACTACCAGAAGCGGTTCCAGGAGATAACATAGGAGTAAACGTAAAGGGTATTGCGGCTGATGAGGTTAAGAGAGGGGATGTGATAGGTCATGTAACAAATCCACCAACTGTAGTTGGTCCAGGTTATGGTACTGTTATTGCTAGAATAATTGTGCTATGGCATCCTACAAGCATTGCTGCTGGATACACGCCAGTCCTCCATGCTCATACATTGCAGGTCGCGAGCAGATTTGTAAAGCTTCTTAAGAAATTCGGCGGCAAAGGAGAGGTTCTTGAAGAAAATCCACAGTTCATTAAGAAGGGAGATAACGCTCTAGTAGAGCTTGAACCTATCAAGCCATCGGTTCTTGAGAAATTCAGTGAATTCCCACCTCTAGGTAGATTCGCAATAAGAGATATTTGTAAGATTTTTCCTAGAATTTTTTGCTAAAAAATGTTTTATAATTAATGTTCTCTATTATTCAAGCATGCTTCAATCAATTTTATAATGATGTTTGAGTAAGTGTGAGAATGAATGGGCGCTTCTTATCTCGAGAAATTAATTTGGAACTTCTTCGAGAACCGCTTCTTTAAGGGATTTACAGTTTTCATTAAAACCGAGAATTTGCCCCTTTCTCTGTTCATAATTCTGAGCGTTTCGCTCTATTTTCTCGGGTTCTTTGAACTAGTTCCTTTAATGCTATTTTCTCTTCTACTAGTCGGTATCGGAATTTTACTAAGAAATTCAAGACAAACAGTTATCGCTTCATTGGTTCTAGCCACAACTGGTCTCCTTTTTGCTATTCTGTATAATTACTTTAAAATTATGATTTCTATGCCTTCAGAAGTCTTCTTTTACTTAGCACTTTTCATGCTTTTCATTTGGTTTTCTATGAACACTATGATTTTAGTACATCAAAGTGCAGAGTTCTTTGCATCTACGGCTGGACTTCTCTTAATGTATGGTAGCGATGAAAATAGAATATTTTTATCCCCTCTACCTCAGCTCCTTCTGGTTAGCGTAATCGGCATAAGCATATACGCATTCACCAAATTTCATGATTTTCTGTTCATAGCATATCTCCTGGCCGGTTTTATTTCATTAATCTTCATGTACTCTCTTAAGGGAAAGCCTATAAGGAGCGCTTTTAGCATTTTTTCATTTTTCCTGTTGTATTCATTGATTTCAAGCTATTACAATTATGGTAAGTCATTAAATACAATATATTGGGCTATATTAACGATATTCTCGATACTTTATTTAACACAAATAAGAGCTAGAAAAGTTGTTGGAGAGAGAAAAGAGACACTATTTCTAATGTCTTCTCTATACGGCTTTATGCTCGCATTAATACTAGTTGTCAGCAAGATTATGATGAACCCAGAGCTAATAAAAGCCTGGATTTTCCTAAGTGCTCTCTCATATTTGATTAGTGCTCTTTCAGTTGTTATTTACTTAAAAGTAACTGGAAGACTTGCATATTATGTAGAAAGGAGTAGATTGGATCTGAAGCAGCTGCTATTAGAAGCTACATTAATCATTGGGAAAAAAGCAATGGGAAACATCATAGAAATTGCTTTAAAGGGCGTATCTAAATTATTTAGAAGAGGCTAGATATAGGAGAAATTTTAAAATATTTCATCTTTTTCTACAAAAAATAGATTAGGAGGGTGCGCCGGTAGTCTAGCGGTAGGATGCCGGCCTGCCAAGCCGGTGGCGCGGGTTCGAGTCCCGCCCGGCGCACCATTTTCTTATATGGTTAATAATCGGAGCAAAGGTTATTATGTTGTCAAATAAAGTTATCTTTGCTAATTATCTTCTAAAAAAACTTAAGGAAAAGTGTTCCGCAAAGTCGGGAGAACTTGGATTTTATATGATTGGTTTTAAGAGGAAGGAGCCAATCGTCTTAGAACTTGTTGAATTTAAATATATTAAGAGAAGTTCCGTATCAGTCATCTCGGACCCAAATTTTACCGGGTTTATTTTTTCTACTTTACCTCCTATATATAGAGTTATAGGAACGCTCCATCGACACCCGGGAAATATGCTTTCTCTCTCATCAACTGATATTAAGAATTTCAAGAACTGGCAGCGTTTTGGTGAATACATCCATGTGGTAACTAATGAGGATTGTTCATCTTTTGCTGCTTATCTCTTCAAAGAAGATTATTATGTGAGAATTCCTGTTGAGTTTAGGCAATTAAGGATGAATGTCAAATATATTACTACACAACTTCCTGGCAAACTTAGAATATATTTTATGGAAGGTATGAAGAGTGCAGAGGTCATACCTCAACTTGAAAGATCCTTAATTCATGTTTTGAGAAGCCTATATATTCCCTTCAAACTGAGAGGTTCGCTTTTCGATAATTTCAAAGGCATTATGAGGCGCACGAGGGGAATAATATATGTTCATCTTGATGATT
Organism: uncultured archaeon; assembly: GCA_965367995.1. GTDB lineage: Archaea > Asgardarchaeota > Njordarchaeia > Njordarchaeales > Njordarchaeaceae > Njordarchaeum. The sequence continues at coordinate 7,825 of CBDULE010000039.1, forward strand.
TAAATTATCCCTTGATGATGATAACTGAAGGATCAATAACTATCAGTGAACTTAAGAGTAGAATAAAAGAGCTTTTTGAAAATGATTATATAGTCCTATATAATGGAATGGAAATAAATGATAATGAAAAATGTAGAAAATATTGGTCTAAGGATCTATACTTTAGAAGGGTTTGAGCTATATGCTCTTATCCATAGAAGAAAGGAAAAGATTACTCAAAGAATATCCAATAATGTTTTCTAGACTTATCGTAATGGGTTTTCCTGTTAATAAAATGCTTGAAAAAAGTGCTTTAATTGTCGGAGCTGGAGGTCTAGGAACAATTGTAGCAGAGAGTCTAGCGAGAATGGGGATTGGAGAGCTTATTATTGTTGATAGGGATGTTGTTTCTCCAGAAAACTTTAACAGATTAGGCTATTATTGGGATGATGTTGGAAAACCAAAAGCTGAAGCATTAGCTAAAAAGCTAGATAGGCTGAGGAATGTTGAAGGAATTCCTGAGAAGTTTCGTCTTAAATTAGAAGCTTATAAAGCTGATATAGTTGGATGGGATTTGCTTGATAATTTAGTTAAGAAAGTTGATATAGTATTTTCTGCTTTGGATAATGATATAGCTAGAAGAGAGCTTAACTTTACTGTCGTGCTTCAAAGAAAGCCAATGATAAGTGGTGCTACATCTATAGATGGCTTTTCTGGAACAATTTTAACAATTATTCCAGGGATGACTCCTTGCTATGAATGTTATTATTATGGGACTACTGTTAGAGTAGGGAGTGTTGAAAGAGTTGGAGGTTGTGATGCTAGCATAGCTATAACAATGAATATTGTTGCTACATTAATGGTAGATCAGGGAGTAAAAGTACTTTTGAATTATGGTGAGATTTATCCTTTAATTAAGGTATATTTGAAAGAAGGAATTGAAATCAAGAAGTTGAGAGGATTAAAGCCTAACCCTAATTGTCCAGTTTGTCGGAGGCTTAAAAATGACATCAAACATGGATGATCTGATAAGGAGATTGGAGGCATTAGAGGTTCTTGCAAGAGGATTGACAGAGGGAAGAAAAAAGTACTATGTTATGGAAAAGATAGCTGATTTGCTTAGCATTTATATGTTTAGAAATATTTTTTCACCATTTGATGTTAACTGGATTTTTCGCGTGAAAGAGGAGGAAATAGCTTTCAATTTATTCAAAAAAACAAAGAGAGGAGATTTACTTCCTCACTTCGAGGATTTAACGTACTCTGGAAAGCATCCTCAAGTTTTTTATGTTACCGTCACTTTCCGCGGAAATAAAAGAAGAGCTACAATAAAAGTTCCAAAGCTGTATCCTTCATTGCCTCCAAACTCTCTTATAACATCTGATGGAAGCATTGAAGTTTACACATCTCATACTAATCAAGATAAATGTCTAGGAGAGCTTGTAAAGGATAGATGGGATGAGAGAGGGAGAATGGGGATAGCCCATTGGCTTCTTTTTGTTGAAGTGTATTTGAATCTTAAAGAAAAACCAATAAAAGTCTGATTTTGCTTAATATTAAACTTGGGCTTAAAACGGGGAAATGATATGCAGAAAAAAGATGAAAAAAGGGAAGAATTAAGCATGACTGTTGAGCTTTACTTCTTTGAGCTTAGAGAAAATATTAGCGGAAAAGGAAAAGTAGTTTTTGCCGACCTTGATGATCCGATAGATAAAGTGATAAGAAAAGCGGCTAATCTCTTAGACCTGAGGGCTGATGAAGTTGCTGTAATGACACCTCAAGGCATTCCAATAAGAGTATATGATGAAAAAGGGAAACCTTTGAAGGTAAAGGATATTGTAGAACAATATGGATTCTCATTTGCGTTGGTTACCAAAGATGTTCTAGGCTTATAGCTAGATAAAACCTCTCTCTCTTAACCATTTTATATCATTTTCTAGTTGTTTGAGATTAACTGGTTCTAGGGTAATCACGTAATCTTCAACTAATTCATCAATATATCTCAAGATTTTTTCGATCTCTATAAAACCAGAACCTAAAGGCTTATGTAGGTCTTTTCCTTTTTCTGTTTCATGTATATGGATCTCCCTTATCCAGGGACTAAGCTCGTCAACCCATTTCAGAAGAGAAACGTTTGAGTATCCGAATGCATGACCTATATCAAAACAGACAAATACCCTATTATCGATTTTCTCTAACACCTTTCGAAATATCAAAGGAGTTTTTTCCTCAGAGTTTTCGAGGTAAACTGGCATTTTTTCATGTAAAACTTCCCTCATCGACTCCATAAAATAGTATAACCATCTATCCTCCACATGATGATAAAAAGAATCAATAAAGTTCAGGTGAAGGACGGCCCATTGCGCTTCTAACTGTTTAGCGACTTTAAGCCATTTTAGTGTTCTTCTAAGTGAGAGGGCTCTAACATCTTCGTTAAATGCTCCTAATAATACCTCCCTCGATGGTAAGTGTGCTGAAATCTTTATTCTGTCTCTTATACACATCTCCGAGCCCACGAGACCTCTCTACATCTCGTATGCCGTCTTCTGCTTGAAA
>CBDULE010000040.1:0-10336 GCA_965367995.1 uncultured archaeon
GAGATGTAGAGAGGTCTCGTGGGCTCGGAGATGTGTATAAGAGACAGGGTTTTGGGGAGCGCCCGGTTAATAAATAACCAGGGAATAATCCACAATAGTCCCAACCCGCCTAATACTACAAAAGTAGCACGCCAACCAATCAGTAAATAAAGGAAGGCAATGAGCGGTGGCGAAATAATTGAACCAATGGAAGCACCAGAATTAAAAATTCCTTGTGCAAAGGCACGTTCTTTAATTGGAAACCATTCGGCATTGGATTTAGTTGCCCCTGGCCAGTTTCCTGCCTCGCCCAGTCCTAACATAAAACGAAAAAAACTGAAACTGGTTACACTATGGGCAATGGCATGCCCTATGGCCGAAAATGACCAGACTAAAATAGAAATAACAAATCCAAGCCGCGTTCCAACCCAGTCGTACAGTCGCCCGGACAGGCTTTGACTGATGGCATAGGCAATGGTAAAGGTAATGGCGATTTTGGAATAATCTAATTTACTCAACCCTAAATCAGCACTAATATTGGGCCACATAATAGCCAGAGCGCTACGGTCGATATAATTGATTACGGTGGCTAGAGCTACCAGGGCGATAATCCACCAGCGTAATCCTTTTAATTTTGCCATGATCCGTCCTATTTCTTTAATTTCACAACTTCTACCTGAAGCGTTGGCATTTCCTCAAAAACTGTTTCAACGATAACAATTTGATTACCAACATCATCATATGTTAGTTTTTTAATGGTGCCGATTAAAGTATCGTTGATATAAACTTTCTTGCCTTCTACTTCTGGTAGCATTGGTCTACACCCTCAGAGAAATATAGACCGAAGAGTTTATTTCTTGATTGATAAAAATATTCTTGAATGCTATTAAGTATTTGTCTCCACTATTTTCTGAGGGAAGGAGGTGAATCTGTTGAAGATAATTCTAGAGACTGAAAGAAATCTCAATGAATTTGCTAAGAAAGAGATAGAAAAAATCATTGGAACAAATGTATATGAAAATGAATTTGGGCTTTTAGAATTCGAAACTGATGATTTTACAACATCAATAGTAAGAATATTTCTTTTCTCTGAGACTGTGTATAATTTATACCTATGGATGGGGTATGGAGAAGTAAAAAAACCACAAGATTACTATGAAATAGCGTCTAACATCTCCTGGAGTGAATTATGGGACGTTAATAAAACATTTGCTGTACGTCCTCAGGTTAAGAATCAGGAAGAAATAAAAATTATTGGAAAACATGTTGGGCAAGCAATAGTAGATGATTTTAAGAGAAGATTCGGAACTAAGATAAAAGTTAATCTTTCAAGACCCGATTTTGAGGTATTTGTCTGGAAAAAAGATAGCAAAATACTTTTAGGTCTTAATTTGAACGGAGAGAAGAGACTTAATGAATTTGAAAATGTTCTTGCTAGATCATCACTTATGTTTGCAGAATGGTCTGGAGAAGAGTCTTTGGGAGAAGTCTTATACGCTGGTACATCACTTTCAGCCTATAGATATTCAGCAAATATGCCTAGAAGAGAGCGTTTGTTAAATACTCCCTTAATAAGACTTAATTTGTTAGATAAAAAACGTACTCTTGAACTTTTAAGGCGCTCCTGGAAAAAAGAACCGACAAAAATTGTACTTTACGAACGAATTTCAAAACTTAATGTGCTTAAACAAGAAGAGCCAGAAATTTCAAGGTTAATAATAAGAGATATTGAAGAATTAAAAAACACGAATGAAGATATTTTAATATCTAACCTATGGTTAGGTCTTGAGAAAAAAAGTGAGCAGGAGGAATGGCTGGAAAAAATTCTTAATATGCTTAAAGAGAACTCTCAATGGAAGAAATTGGTAATCATCACTACTGTTGATGTTAAAAATATACCATTTCTCATAGCTAATCATAAGGAGTTATCTTTAAAAGGTAATCAAGTGCATCTCATAGCAATATTAAATGAGTAGATTGTTAAGGGAGGAGGCATGAGTAAGGAAGTTAGTGGAATAACAAAAATAGTACTTGCAACCGGAAAAAGAAAAACAGCGATAGCTAAAGCAGTAGTAATGCCAGGACAAGGAATCGTTAGGATTAATGGTAGAAGACTCGAAGCTATTGAGAATCCATGGATTCGATGGATAATTGAGGAGCCTCTTCTGCTTATTGGACCTCTTCGAAACAAGATCAACATTAAAGTGAAAGTTAAAGGAGGGGGAATATCCGGACAAGCTCAAGCAGCCAGGTTAGCAATAGCAAGAGGAATTGTTAAGTATTTTGAAGATCCTAAGATAGAGAAAATCTTTATGGAGTATGATAAATACCTATTAATTAGTGATCCCAGAAGAAAGGAAATGAAGAAATTCGGAAGATGGGGTGCAAGAGCTCAATATCAGACATCATACAGATAGGGCTTTTCATATTCTTACATCACTCATATTAATTTATGATTTCTCTACAATTTCATGGTGTTTGTGTTATAGCTTGTCTTAGAATTTCCTGCAATTTTTCTCTTGCATCTGGTCGTATTGCCACCATTGGATATGTTGGAATTCCTAACATCTCCTCTATCAATGCTGGTGGGAGAGCTCCCGGAAGATCCTGCTTATTCGCTATAGCAATATACCTCGCATATGGAGCTAATTTCTTAATCATAGGAAGAACCTTCTCTCTAGTTTCTCTTAGATTCTCCATTGTGCTATCTAATACTAGAAAAACGAAATCAGTTGCTTCAGAAACAATATCCCATGTTTTTCTATATTGTTCCTGTCCCGCTACTGAGAATAATGTTATAGTGAATTGTCCTCCAAGAACAATCTCTAATCTTTCGACATCAGCGAAGAGTGTAGGATTATATTCTAATGTAATCTCTCCTTTTGCTAGAAGCTTAACCATTGTTGTTTTTCCTACGCCGCCAGAACCAACAAATGTTACCTTGATTGGTGTTTTTCTATTTATTTCCTCAAGTTTTTCTTCGAATTGATCCCGCTTGGTAAGGTCATCAAATGCCTGCTTAGTTATGTCCTCTCCGAATATATCTAATAATGCTTTATTTATGGAGACTAAATAGCCTATTACCTCTTCATCTTTATTTGTTCTATCAGCTAGGACAAATATGCTGTAATTAGGCTCAAGCATAACACCGAGCTTGTATTTCCCTATAATAATAACATCTTTTCTCTCACCAAGAAGATCCTTAATTTCGAAGACTGAACTTGTAACAAGAGGCAAGTTAAGAGCATAGACTGCAAAACTAGTGAAATAGATCTCTCGGTCTTGATAATCATATATTGTTACGGCTCTAATCATACGCAGCACCTTTTACATGGAAGCTATCAAAATTATAATCTGAATCCATATTTACTTAATATTTGCTTAACGTTATCTGGCAATTCTTGAGAAGCGATGTATTCTCGCATTTCTGGATACTTCGCGATTATTTGATCAAATATATCAATGAAATCTCTGATTATTATTTCATTTTTCTCTGACCTTAAAGTATGAATCAGAAGATCTACAGCTTCTTTTATAGCCTGTGGAGAGGATAAAGCTATGTTTAGCACAGATTTTATAAAATACCTTAGAGGAGTTTCAATATAAGCATAGTATTCCTCAATTTTCTGCTCTTGTAATATTGAGCTTTCAAGATCCCTTAGCATATCAATGAAATCATAAAGTTGAGTAATATACTTAGCAAGTTTTTCAGGGTATTTAAATGAAAGATAGTGGAAGTACTCTAACGCCACTTGGAAGATAAGATCGTCTTTTAATGCATCAATTAGGATGTCAATACCATTCTCTTCGATATCGCCTAGTCTTCTAAGCGTCTCACCTGCGATTCTAACAATTGAATCTCTAATGCTCCAATCAGTTATTGAGAGGAAGTGAGATTTTAGTTCCGGTAAGAATTCAGCCATTATATCAGGATATCTCTTAGCGCTAGAGATGAGAATTTTTGCAGCATTTATAAGTAAATAATGAGTTCTTTCAGTTACATCAGTCATGGTTCTTATAAGTTGAGCATTTATTCTTCTTATAATTTCTGGGTGTCTTACTATTCTGAGTATGAAATCCATAGCATTAAGTATATTCTCCTTTAACTCTGGAGTCAGATGAGCCTCTTCTAAAGCTTGAATGAGCGCATTTGCGAAGTCGTCTGCATATTTATATCTTAGAGCGACAATGTGAGTTAATCCCTGAATTGCTGATATCCTAATTTTGTCGTCCTCAGCTGGATTTCTTATGATGTCAGTTAGTAAATCAACTAGTTCGGTTAAATCAATTGACATATGCCATGCGGGTATGACACTAGCGTTAATTAGAGCTTGTCTAACATCATTGTCAATCTCGATATTAAGCTCAGCAATAATCCTCTCTAGAAAACTTTGTTGTAAGTCTTTAAGTTCACCTCTTCTCACAAGAAAAGCCCATTGTGTAATCCCAAGAATCTTTTTGTCTTTTGGAGAACCTGGTGAGAGGAATTCAGACTCAAGAACATCAATTATTTTTTGAGCTAGATCGAGCCTATTGCTGGGTATTGGTGTTGACGTAAGGAATATTAGTACTTTTTCATCTCTCAGCAATTCTGGCATTTCTAAGATTTCTTCAAGGAAAGATTTAACAGCATAAAAACTTCTTTTTCCGGCCTTCATTAATGTATCTATAACGGATTCTCTGATTTCTTCATTATCACTTTTTAACCACTCTCTCAGTTTTTCCTCGAAATCATAAATGATATAAGGCACTTCCCAGCTTACTTCACCAATGAATTCAAGAACGGCTTTAATAATGCTAACATCGTCGAGATAACTCTGTAAAAGTTTGTTTATAAATGGAGAGAAATCGAATATTTTCCACGGATTTTTCCTTAAAGCCCATTTTGAGCTCCTCAACATCTCAATAATTAAATTTTTTGGAAGCTTATCAAACTCTTTAGTAAGTACTTCAAGCAAGGTATTAGTGAATTTCTCTGAGACAACGTCAGATTTCTCTGAAATTACACCAAGCGTTCTTAGAAGGTTTACAAAGACATTTTTCTCAATTTCTTTAGCTTCTCCCTCTAATGAAAGAACTTTTTTCAATTCGTCCTTTATTAATCTAGAGAGCAGAAGGAAACGTCGTTCGGTCTCTATTATATCAACTTCATCAAGTTTTTCTATAGCTTTTAGTCTTTCTTCAGGAGTAAGTTTATCGTTAGCTATCCTCGCAGTAATCCTCGCTAAGGTTAAACTCATAAATGTCACCAGATATTGTAGCAGAGTTAATTAATTTTAACAATTAGGGTTATAATAAAAGGGATACTTAAAGTTGAAAAATCAGTAAGTCCGGATAAAATCAAAGATGCTAATTATTCGAAGAAAAACTCTTTAAGTTTTACATCAACTTTTGTTCTCTTTCTTCCTGCAAGTGTTATGAAAAACAATAAGATTTTAAGGAAATGTGCAATTCCAGCTCTGCCGCGTTTAGAGTACCACCACCTATTCATTATTGGAGGCATGCAGAATGGGTGATTTCGCGTCCATTTGCTAAGGAGGATCCAGAATTTCCTATTAAGCTTATAGTCGATCTCTGGCATACTATAAGGATATCTGATCGGAAGTAGAAGAATCAATGTACTCCAATGTTCTTTTGGGATATCAAATAGTTTAGAAAAGTCTACATCAACTAAAAACTGTTGAGCTGATAATGGATTCATCCTCAAATTCTTAAATGGTATTTGCGGGTTAAACTTCTTCCATATGTTAAATACTTTAATTTCCTCCTCAACTCTTTTCTTCCAGCCTTCAGAATATGGGGAAGCTATTATTATCAATTCTGGTATATCCGACTTAAACTCCCATATAACCCTTTGTCCCCTGAACTTGACATAATCAAATCTAACGGAATAAAGTTTAATCTCTTTCAAATAAATCCTCCTCTACCGACAATACCGGCTTTTTTTCTTTAGGCTTCAAAGGCATAATTAGTTTGGCACCTTTCATACCGCATAAATCGCATACTTCATTTTCATCGTAATCATGGATTACTTTAAAAGCAATCCATGGATGATTTCTCTTTACCCTTGCTTTATAGCATCGTTCACAGATCTTAATGCCTCTGGAATAAGGAACAACAACATATTTAGCTGGTCTACCGCACACATCACAAGTTAGTTCTGGATTAGTTATCTGCACAACAAACTTCTCTTTAAGCAGATCAAGTTGAGCATATAACACTAGGCAATCTGGGCATAGGTAAATTTTTTCTTTTTCTTTGGTTTCTTCAGTAATCATCTTCCTCTACCCTTTTGACCTAAGAAGAATTTTGTTTGATGAAAAACTATAAAAATTGGACATAATTAACATCTTGAGTAACCAACGATAAATTAATAATGTAAGTGATGATGTTTTCTCAAGGGTATAAGCATTTTAGAGGGAATGATATGGCTCTAGGAATGTCCGCTGATGAAGCTTTAGCAAGATGGAAAGAATTCATGAAAGAATTTAGGGCTAAGAAAAAAGCAAGAAGAAAGAAATCACATAGAAAGAAGAAGACTAGAAAGAGAAAGAAGGTTAAAAGCTAAAACAAAATCATGCTAAATATTTTTAAACTGTAGGAATGACTCTCTCATTTTAGAACTTTTTCTAACCCCCGATCGGGGAGATGATGAGGGAGTGTTTCGTCCGAGGATGTGATGAGTGGCACCAGCACAGATAGGGGATATAATCCCCTAAAGATCGGGGGTTAGATAGCACCTCCAAATTCTTATTTGATTGAATTGAGTTGATAAAAATGCATGAAATTAGGATTATTGCGAATTTTTTGGGCAGTGCTGCAGATGTTTTTAGAACAGCAATTGACACTCCTTATTTAACAGTACGAGCGAAAGAGATTATAACAAGACTATTTAACCAATTAAAAGATTGCGATTCTATCAATAATCTTAGGAGACTTGTTATAGACTTTATAAAAGAGGCCTTCATGATTTACGAAAAATTACCTCTCGATGATCAGGAGCAACATTATGATCTTTTAGAGATAAAAGAAAGTGAAATTAAGCGAATCTTAGAGAAAATAAATGATTTTGAAATTCTATATAATACAATTGAAGCGGTTTTGGAAGATCTTTTGGAAGAGGTAGGATCTGAGTGAGCAATAATAATGTTTTTTCTTTACTGAGCGACAAGTTAAAGAGAGTTATTAAGGAGATGGGATATACCAAGCCTACACCAGTGCAAGAAATAGCTATTCCTAAAATACTTGAAAAACCTCATGAGAACTTTTTAATAGTTGCGCCGACGGGATCTGGAAAAACGGAAGCAGCTTTGCTTCCTATATTAGATCTGTTTATTACTAAAAGAATTGAAGTTGAAAAAGCTGGTGTGAACATATTATACGTATCTCCTTTAAGGGCTCTTAACAGAGACATTCTTGATAGGATATTTAGATTAATGAACTTGTTAGGCTTTAAAAGCGAAGTTAGACATGGTGATACTTCAGCTTCTCAGAGAAGAAGGCAAACCAAGAAACCCCCTTTCTTATTGATAACAACTCCAGAAACCTTACAGGCTATGCTATGGGGGAAGAATCTTAGGAGAATACTCTCAACAGTACGTTTCGTAATTGTTGATGAAGTTCACTCCCTATTAGATAATAAAAGGGGCTGTCAGCTTACTGTAGGATTAGAGCGATTAAGATTATTATCTGATTTTTCTATAATAGGATTGAGTGCTACAATTGCTTTACCAAACGATGCACTTGATTTTCTAACAGGTGGAAGAGGAGGTATCGTCATTAAGTGTGATAAAAAGAAAAAATTTCATGTTAAAGTTGATGCTGTCAAAGCAGATTTAAAGCCCTCAAAGACGTCTATTATAGGTTTTGAATGGTCTATTGATCTTAATAAATTAGCTAGAAGAGTTGCAAATATTGTTGAAAGAGTAAAGGGTAAAGTGCTAATTTTTGTCAACACAAGAGATTTAGCGGAGCTTCTTGGCGTCTTTCTCAAAAAATATGCTAGATTTAGATATGGAGTTCATCATGGTTCTCTAAGCAAAGAGGTTAGAACTACTATTGAAAGCGAATTTAAGAAGGGAAAAGCAAAGGCGATAATAGCTACATCCTCCTTGGAATTGGGAATCGATATAGGCGATGTAGATCTAGTAATTCAGATAATGAGTCCTAGGAGGGTAGAAACGGCATTACAGAGGATAGGTAGGGCAGGACATCGTTTAGAAGAAGTAAGCAAAGGTATAATCATAGCCACAAATCCAGATGATTTATATGAATCAATTGCTATTTCGATGCTTTTAGAGAAGGGGAAAATAGAGGAGATTTTGCCGATAGATAAGTGTTATGATGTTTTAGCTCATCAGATAATAGGGATTGCAAGAGATTTTTATCTTGATAAAGGTGATTATCCAACAATTGACACGGTATTTAAAATCATTAAATCTGCAAGTCCATTTAAGTCAATAAGAAAAGAGGAATTTACATGGATTCTAAACTTTCTTCAGAATAGATGCAAGCTTATTAATATAGCTGGAGGTAAAATTTCTCTTAAGAGAGGAGCAATTAGATACTATTTTAATGGAATCTCAACAATTCCTACAAGCGTGAAATATAGGGTATTTGATGTCTCAGAAAACAAATTTATTGGCGAACTAGATGAACAATTCGTACTAAAATCAAAGCCGGGAGAGGCCATAATACTAGCCGGCTCTCCCAGAATAATTCTTGAAATCGATTATTCTTCTAGGACTGTTAGAACCGCACTCTCTTTAAGTGAAGCAGTTCCTCCGAGATGGGAAGGAGAGCTTATGCCAACATCCTATGAAGTAGCACAGATGGTAGGGAGAATAAGGAAGACATGGATCAATCAGCATGATTTGGATAATTTTATTAGAAAAGTAAAATTAAGCAGGAGAGCAAGAGAATGGACTATTGAAATAGCTAGCTATCATGAGAAGGATATCGTTCCAGATGATAAAACAATAGTTATAGAAATGGATAACAGACTTGGTTTAGTAGTAATTCACTCAAATTTTGGTCTTAATGTTAATAGGACAATAGCACTTTTGTTAGCTCATTTTCTAATCAATGATGAGAACTTTCCATTAGTTGGCTTTGATGCCGATGCTTACAGAATTTATTTACTACTCTATCAAAACGTATTTCTAACAAACAAAAATATCGTTGAATCACTCGAAAGAGCGTTGAATTCAGTTATCGATCTAGCGTTTGATGAAAGTGCTTTTAAGGCGAATCTCTATCAAGCAATTATTGAGCATGCCAAGGAAGAATTAGCCTGGTATTTTATCCAGGTTCTTAGAAGGTTTGGACTAATCTCAGCGACATCCTCGATATCACTCACTTCCGCCTTAATGTTACTAAGCAAATACTCCGGCTCTCCCGTTTATAATGAGGCGATTCACGAATACATATTAAATAGGCTAGATATAAGGAGGACGATTGAGGTATTAAGGAAAATCGATTCTGGCGAAATAGAAATATATTTCTCATTCTCGCTTTCAAAGTTAGCTATTCAATCTCCTCCAGTACCTACTTTCTCCTCTAAAGACATTGAGAACCTAATTTTAGAGAAATACTATGAGAGGCTTAAAAACAGAGAGCTAATTTATATATGTCTTACATGCGGTTATAAGGAGATAAGAAAGGCCTCAAACATTTTATTTGTTTGCCCTAAATGTGGTTCTGAAAGAATCACTGTGCTTAAGAAATCGGATGAAGAAGCGCTTAAGATAATATATAAAGCCCTAAAGGGAGAAAAACTTGATTTAAAAGAACTTAATAAGCTTAGGAGCATGGACGCTTTTTCTCGATTTTTAAGAACGTTAAAGGAGATGGCAACTATCACTATTGCTGGATACGGTATTGGCCATAAGCAAGCTATGGAAATTCTAAAACTGAAATTGGATTTGAAAAGTCTTCTAAATGAAATAAGAAGGCGAGAAATTCTATTCTGGAAGACTAAAATATTTTGGGGTAAGAAAAATGAAAGAATGGAAAGTTCCTAAGTCCTTTTTAAACAGGAAGAAAATCTTCATGGAGAAGCTTAATGATGCAATAAGAAGAGGGCTAGTTGATTCTGACATCATTGAAATTCTGCTAAAAATGAACAAGCTTCCAGTTTTATATACCACATCATCATGCTCTGGTAGGATCTTTATAGTGGACATACCAGTTATGGGTAGAAAAGACATGACAATTAAAGTAGCTAAATGGCATAGAGAAGTTGAATTTGATGAGCTTATGAAAGCTATTCAGGAGTACAATCCTAAAGGCCTGTCTCTTATACACATCTCCGAGCCCACGAGACCTCTCTACATCTCGTATGCCGTCTTCTGCTTGA